>JBIODP010000040.1:0-12876 GCA_044445195.1 Burkholderiales bacterium
CGTACAGGTTGTCAAACTTGGACTTGGTGACGGAGTCGTTGACGTTGATCGCCGGGAATTTCAGCTCGCCCCGTTCATGCATTTGATACAGGCGATGCACGCCGGTGGTGGTTTCTTCCGTTACGCCCTTGATCTCGACCAGCCGTTTTGAATACCATCCCGGTTGGCTCGCCAACCGTTTTTTAATTGAATTGAATAAGCAAATTTCTTCTTCGGAACTGGGGTTGTTCAATACCGATGCGTCTTTCTCGGCACGCGTGCCCAGGTGCAACAACAAGGTTGCATCGCCGCCGTCATCCAGAATCATATTCGAATAGCGGGCGCCTTGTGCGGCATCCGGCCATTCGAAAATGCGGTGGGTAAATTCCCAATAGTCGTCCAGCGATTCGCCCTTGAACGCGAATACCGGCGTGCCGGCATCGGCAATAGCGGCCGCCGCGTGATCTTGCGTCGAATAAATATTGCATGAGGCCCAACGAACCTCGGCGCCCAGCGCTTCCAGCGTCTGGATCAACACTGCGGTCTGGATCGTCATGTGGATCGAACCGGTTATGCGCGCGCCCTTTAACGGCTGCGCGGCGGCGAACTCATCGCGAATCGCCATCAGCCCGGGCATTTCAGTTTCAGCGATTTTAATTTCTTTGCGGCCCCATTCGGCCAAGCCGAGATCGGCAATGAAATAATCTTTTGCGGGAGAAGTCGTATTAGTCATGACTGCGGCGTTCATCACGCCTCCTTTCGTTAGAAAAAAAGAAACGTGAGCGCAGTTGCGGGAAACATTGACCAAGCCTGACACAGTCGATGACCGTGCTGCAACGCTCCTTGGAACGGAAATTATACCTCAAGATTAGCGGAGACTCTGCGCAACATTCAACCTGCCGGCAAATTATTGTTCTGCTCATTGTCCTGCTACCCGACTCCTCCGCGCTTTGCTGCTTTGCTCCCCTGCCTCCCTGCAGGGAGGGAGTGTCCGCTTGCGGACACCGTTAGATGGACGCGCGGCGGTCGTCGCACGGTAACGATACGCGGCCTGTCTTTCGGCGCTCTGGGAGAACCGAGTTGGACAATCGTGTGCTCGTCGTTCCTATGGTTTAACGATTGCTATCAGGCAAAACCACGAAATCTTCGCTCTTGCCAAGGTCACGCAATACTTGCAGAAGCTTCTCCGGCGGACACACTAGCTTGCGCAAGTTTAAATCAAGCCAACCGGCCGTGGAGGTAACTCGTGCAGCCAATGTTCCGTTGCGGAAGAAATCGTTTCGCATTTTCATTCGCGTGCCATTCTCTGAAAGGCCCGCAAGGCTCATCGAAATATTCACCTCGTCCAAGAGATGGAATTCGCGATAATACTCGACTTCATCCTTCATGACCACCGGGCCCAGCTTAAGGCGCATGAACTCGCTCATGGAATAACCGTTCTCGGCGAAGTACATCATCCGGACATCGGCCGATTTGTCCAGATAGGCCGTGTTCCGCATATGGGAGTTGAAGTCCATATCGCCCCAGCCGGCAAATAGCATTTTCTCGTACATGAATTTTCCCAATACAATATTAATAAGTCGCGTCGATAACCGAATGCCGCAATTACGATTTATGCGGGCGAATATTTCAGTCCTAGCACATCGATTTTTTCAATGCTCGGCGAACGCACAAATAGTTCGTCAGCTTTGCTCATCAGTGCCTGAGCAATCGGCCCGTTAAGATGCGCTTGGCGACCCGCTTCATTCTCAAACGCGTCGAATACGCCAAATGTCGTCTCGGAGAGTTTCAATGCAAACCAGATTGGTGTGGTAGCTTCCTGGTTCGCTAATGCAAGTCCCATATCGAGAAATGCCGCTACATCGGATTCCTTGCCAGGTTTCGCTTCAAAACGGGCGAAAAGTGCATGCTTAATCATCATATTTCTCCTCAAAATAACAATCGCGGGATTTGCGATGAGCATCACTTTACAGTGCGCGAAGGAACTGCGATACTGGCAGAATTGACATCTTTGGTAGCGATCAAGCCATGAATGTAAATGTTGTTGCCCTCGAAGGCGTTTTCGATACCGGTCTTGCGATCATCTTGGACACAATTGCTACGGCAAATGAACTGTCTGCCATGCAAGCATGTCCTGCGCCGCCTTTTACTGTATCGATCGTGGGTATGCGTAGCCAGGTCAAAAGTGCGCAACACATGACCATCCCGGTAATGCGAGCAGACAAATGTCCGCAACCCGATCTGGTAATCGTGCCGGCACTGGGTTACAAGATGCCCGAAGCTCTGCTCCAAGCGTTAGACCGAACCGATGTCGCCAAGGCTGTACTCATGCTAAGAGAATGGGCAGAAGCTGGGGCGCGCATCGCCGCTGCTTGCATCGGCACCTTCGTTCTCGCCGAAAGCGGCTTGCTGGATCAGCAGAATGCCACAACTACTTGGTGGTTAACCCCGTTGTTCCGCCAGCGTTATCCAGCCGTACGCCTGGATACAAGTCGCATGGTTGTCAATTCCGGGCAGTTCGTGACGGCTGGCGCCGCGTTCAGCCATATCGACATGATGCTCTGGCTGATCCGCCAAACCAGCCCTGAATTGGCAGCACTGGTTGCCAGCTACCTGGTGGTGGATTCCCGTCCGTCGCAATCAGCTTACGTCATCTCCGATCATCTATCCCATTCCGATCCTCTGGTCGAACGATTTGATTCATGGGCCCGTACTCATCTTGAACAAGGCTTCAATTTGAACGCTGCGGCAGATGCGTTGGCTACGAGCAAACGCACGCTTGCCAGACGAATTCACGATGTATTGGGTAAGACGCCAGTTTCATACGTGCAGGATCTTCGCATTGAGCGGGCGGTGCATCTGTTGAAAACTAGCGACAATAGCGTCGACCGAATTGCCGATATGGTAGGCTATGCCGACGGTGTGACCTTGCGCAGCTTATTGCGTCGCCGTTTGGGAAAAGGAATTCGAGAAATTAGGGGCGTCTAGAGGGAACCGGATCGTCATGTCAAAGGGCCGCTACGTCCTCAAGCGCTTCTGGTCTTGAATGGCTGCTCAACTCCGGCAAGCGGCCATTGCCGATTTTCGGCGAATAGTCGCAAAACCCGTCAAGCGTTGACACCGCGCTTAACAAAGAACAACGCCGCCCCGACTGCCATTAGTATGCTTCCGAAGAAACGGTTTTGTCGGCGCACCATTTTCTGATCGCGGAAAAACCGCTGCATGGAAGACGCGGCGTAGGCATAGCCATGCATCACCAACACATCGATGACGCACATCGTGACACCCATGACCAGCAGTTGCGGCAGCAACGGCACATGGTGCGCAATGAATTGCGGCAGCACTGCCACCATGAAGATAATGCCCTTGGGATTGGTCGCGTTGGTCAGGAAACCGATCAGGACGCGCTTTTTCAAGCCTGGCAGCGCTTCCGGCGAGACGCGCTGCATGTCCTCTTCGGTATTGACGCCGACCTTAGCCCTGAACTGGGAGAAGCCGAGGTAAATCAGATAAACCGCACCGACCGTCTTCACAATACTGAAGGCGATTTCGGATGCGACGAGCAGAGAACCGACTCCCGCACCCGCAATGCCGAGTATCAACAGCAGGCCGAACTCAAGGCCTAATATGGTGCCACTGGTTTTTTTGACGCCGTAGGACAGGCCATGCGACATCGATAACACGGCGCCGGAACCGGGCGAGACGGCAATAATGCAGGAAGCGACCAGGAAAGTGAGCCAGGTGGAAAACGTCATGAGATAGAAATGAAAGAAGGCCAAGCGCCATGATATCAAAGCGCGGTATTTTATGTCTGCGGCTTGCGCCCCAGCACCGTGAACACCCGATGCTGGATAGGCAGCGCAGGCTCGGGAAATTCGGCGGCAAGCAAAGCTGCCAGGTTGCGGTCGAAGCGCTTGGTGGCAGGCGGATCGAGACTGGCTGCGACACCGGCGCTGGCACGCAGGCGCCCGCACCAGACTGATGCGCCCGCAATTACAGGGTTGCCAGACGAATTCACGATGTATTGGGTAAGACGCCAGTTTCATACGTACAGGATCTTCGCATTGAGCGGGCGGTACCTCTGTTGAAAACTAGCGACAATAGCGTCGACCGAATTGCCGATATGGTAGGCTATGTTGACGGTGTGACCTTGCGTACTTTATTGCGTCGCCGTTTGGGAAAAGTAATTCGAGAAATTGGGGAAGCCTGAAGGGAACCGGACCGTCATGTCGGCATTCTGATACATATCACTTTAAACCCCAGAATTCGTTGATCGGAAGGAAGAAGGTATGCCGGTTCTGTCGAAGGGAAATCTCAAGATTGACCATACCGATGACGGACAAGGTCAGCCTGTTATTCTGATCCACAGCTCAGTCAGTACCAATCGACAATGGCGTGCGCTTAAAGATCGCTATCGAGTCCTTGCAATAAATCTTTTCGGGTACGGAGAAACAACTCCATGGCCGGGCACTTCGCCACAATCCCTTTATGCGCAGGCTCAACTTGTTCTGCCACTCTGCGAAGACCTTGGCGCACCCATTCACCTTGTCGGACACTCCTTTGGTGGTTCGGTAGCGTTGAAGGTTGCAAAGCTTCTCGGATCAAGTGCCGCAAGTCTGATTCTTCTTGAACCTAATCCCTTCTACCTCCTCAAGCAAAATGGTCGCATCGAAGCGTTCCTGGAGTCGCGAAGTCTGCGTGACCATGTCAAGTGCTTCGGATCTTTTGGCGATTGGATGATGGTCGCAGAGCTCTTTGCAGACTACTGGCTAGGCGACGGAAGCTGGAGCGCAATGCCAGAGAAACGCCGTGCCGCTTTTGTCGACTCGTTGCCTCCAAATTTCCATGAGTGGGATGCGGTAATGGAAGAGGAGGCCATAGTTCAGGAATGGAAGACGCTAACGGCGAGAACGTTGGTAGTGAGCGATGTTGCGACCCGACTTCCTATCCGCGAAATTGTAGATATCCTCATCAAGGCCTGTCCTCACTGGGCATTCCAGACTATCACGGAAGGCGGACATATGGCGCCGCTAACGCGTCCTGACCTGATTAACCCTATCGTGCGTGCGTTCCTTGATGACTGCTCCGCATAACCGCGTCGTGAACGGTTGCTGTTTGAAAATGGCTATGTCAGCTTTCTTGTTGGAAATTTTATACCTCGACCATCGGCACCTGGTCGAGCTTGCGTGAAAACGCTCAATCTTTTGACCGTGAAAAGAGTCGTTCACTTTAATATCGCTCGCTATTCAATTTTTTCGACACGGGAAATGGAGGTTGAATTGCCCGTTGCGGCCGTTATACTAAAAGCGGGCAGTTACCGATTTTGCCTATTTTCGACCTTTCAGCCAGCACATGGAGAGGATCATGACACGTAAATATATTGATTGTAGGGAATTTCCGAGTGAGATAAACTGTTCGGTCGCAATTTCGGCCAATAGTGAAAAGGAACTGTTGGAAATTGCAGTACAGCATGCCGTGACCGCGCACAAGCACGCGGACACGCCGGAATTGCGCCAGCAACTTCGAAAGTTGTTTAAGGATGGAACACTAGCGGAGCATGTGGTAATGCCGGGGATTCCAAAATCAAGTGGCGGCAAGGTGGAAACCCATCGCCACCATTAAATTGGCAATGTCCGCGCAAGTCGCTTTCCAAGCGGATTTGCGCGGTGTTGGTTCAGCAGATGGCCTGCGGTTAACGCGGCACGGCCTGTTCAACCGTGCGTTGCGGCGGAGCTGCCAACCCGATGCACGCCGGCGGTATCGTCCTGCTGCGGCACGTTACGTTGTATCCAGCTCAGCATATCAAGCCAGATCCGCTTGACTTCCGCGTCGGATGGCATGGTTCGGGCGTTTGGCAATTCGATCGTGATCACAGGCACATTTTTATGCACCCCGCTGTAATTGCCCAAAGACCCGGGGTAGACGCCCACGCGATTGAAAATCAGCCTGCCGAAATGACGGGGGGCCGGCGCCGGCCCGTCGAAATCGAGTATGCCGAAAGGCGCATGCACTGAAATGATGACCTGCGGTTGGAAACGCTCTATTTCGTCGCTGACCCAGCGCGTTTCCGGTTCCGACAGGGGGGCAGTGCCGGGAAAGCGGCGCGGATCTTTGCCGGTTGCCTTGTCCCAATAACGCGGAGCATCCTGCTGCCATCCGGGTGTCGGAAAATTACGATTCAAGTCGACGCCATGCGCGTTCACGCGCCTCGGCGTGGGCGCCAGCAAACCGTCTGGATTAACGACAGGCACGACAGTCCAGTAAAAATTTTGCGCCGGAGCCATCTGCATCCATTGCATCCACTGAAAGACAATGGAGGACGCCGTCAACTCGTCGCCATGAATTCCGCCCAGCAGCAATATTCTCACTGCCCGGTCACCGGCTTTGTCACCCTGCACAGACGGAAAGCGGCGCACTAAAATAGGAAATCCCTGTAGCGACACCCCGCCGCCCGGAGTCAATGCGCTGCGTTGGCAACTGGATGCGGAAACACCCGGCAGTCGCACAGCCAGTCGCTTGCACCAATCAACTTTTACAGGCTGAGGTTGCGACACGAGAGTTGCAGCGGCAGCCAATGCACAAAAACCGACACCCAACATCGCGACGGCATATCGGCCCCATCTCACTCCCCCGATCCGATTACCGGTCACAGACCCGCACCCTATTGTTAACGTTAAAGCCCCGCATCCGCGCGCAAAACCGCTGCTTTGTCGGTACGTTCCCAGGTAAATTCCGGTTCTTCGCGTCCGAAATGTCCATATGCGGCCGTTTTTGCGTAAATCGGCCGCAACAAGTCCAGCATTTGCACGATACCCTTGGGACGCAAATCAAAATGCCGATGCACCAGATCCGCAATTTTCTCGTCGGTAATCACGCCGGTACCTTCGGTATAAATCGTGATATTGATCGGCTTGGCGACGCCGATTGCATAACTGATCTGAATCTGGCATTGCCGCGCGAGCCCCGCTGCAACGATGTTTTTGGCAACATAACGCGCCGCATAAGCAGCAGAACGATCCACCTTCGAAGGGTCCTTGCCGGAAAACGCCCCGCCGCCGTGCGGGCAAGCGCCGCCATAGGTATCGACAATGATTTTACGCCCGGTCAACCCGCAATCGCCTTGCGGGCCGCCAATCACAAAACGCCCGGTCGGGTTGATCAGGTAGCGCGCATCCTTCAACCATTCCTGCGGCACTACCGGCTTGATAATCAATTCGATCGCGGCTTCTTCAATCGCCTTGTGCGTCATCTCCGGCGAATGCTGGGTGGACAGAACAACCGTGTCGATCGCCACCGGTTTGCCATCCACGTACTTCAACGTGATCTGCGATTTGGCATCCGGACGCAGCCAGGGCAAACGCCCGTCTTTGCGCAATTGCGACTGCCGCTCCATAATCCGATGCGCATAGTAAATGGCGGCCGGCATGCACTCCGGCGTTTCATCGCAAGCGTAACCGAACATCAAGCCCTGGTCGCCGGCCCCTTGATCCAGATCGATCCCTTTGCCTTCATCCACCCCTTGGGCGATGTCAGGCGACTGCTTGTCGTAGGCCACCAGCACCGCGCAGCTCTTGTAGTCGATGCCGAAATCGGCATTATCGTAACCGATGCGCTTGATGGTATCGCGGGCGACGCCGATATAATCGACATTGGCGTGGGTCGTAATTTCACCCGCCAACAAGACCAGTCCGGTATTGCACAAGGTTTCCGCGGCAACCCTTGCCTTCGGGTCCTGCGCAAGAATGGCGTCGAGGATGGCGTCGGAAATCTGGTCGGCGACCTTGTCCGGGTGACCTTCGGAAACCGATTCCGAAGTAAAGAGGTATTCATGTGTCATAGCAGGCTCCAAGAGTAGAAGTGACCAAGTCGCGGCCAACCGAATGAGCCTGCGACGCTTTAGCGAAATTTATAGACCGCCTCGCAAGTTGTCTGTTAACTCGGCGGTAACACTGTACTTTTGTGTTATTTTACCTCACTTGTAAAAAAAATCGGCAAAATACCCCCTCAGTCTGATGTTAGTAACGCTATTCCGTTTATTGTCCCTATTGCCGTTGCCTGTATTGCATGCGCTGGGCAGCGCGCTTGGCTGGGCCGTCTATCTGCTGTCGCCCGCATACCGCGCCCGATTGAAAGAAAATATCAATCGCGCCGGCTACCCTGATAGCTTGCACGGGGCGATTCGCGAATCGGGCAAAAGCATCCTGGAATTGGCTTTTATCTGGTGCGCTCCGCCAGAAAAAGTGCAGGCTACCGCACGCATCGACAATTGGGAAATTGCGCAAGCGGCGCTCGATGCCGGCCGCGGCGTCATTTTTTTGACGCCGCATCTCGGATGCTTCGAAATCATCGCGCAGGCGATTGCCTTTCGCATTCCGTTTACCGTTCTGTATCGCCCGCCGCGCAAAGCAGCGCTCAAACCCTTGATTGAGGGTGCGCGGGCGCGGCATAACCTGCTGCTGGCGCCTGCCAATCTGTCAGGCGTAAAAACGCTGCTCAAGACATTAAAGAGAGGCGCAGCCATCGGGCTGCTGCCCGATCAGGTGCCGCAGCAGGGTGAAGGCGTATGGGCGAATTTCTTTGGCAAACCGGCATACACGATGACGCTTCCGGCCAAATTGCATCAGATGACCGGGGCCGCCATCGTCTTGTCCTATGCGGAGCGCTTGCCGAAGGGTTTGGGATACGCGATCAGATTCGTGCTTTTCGAGCATGCACTGACCGGCACGCCGGAACAACAGGCAAGCAGTATTAACGCTTCCATGGAGCAACTGATTTCCTACTGCCCGGAACAATATTTTTGGAGCTACCATCGCTATAAGACCCCTCCAGGGGCCAAGGCTGCCCCTCATGACCAGCAGGCCGATACATGAGATTTTTACTCTTTGCCATGTGGTTGCTGCATTGGCTGCCGCTGCCCTTGCTGGCACGATTGGGAGAGGCAATCGGCTCAATGTTGTTTACGTTAATGCGCAACCGGCGCGCCATTGCGCTGACCAACCTGCGGCTGTGCATGCCGGAGCGCAGCGACGCCGAGCGCAAGTCGATTGCCAGGAAACATTTTCAGGGGTATGCGCGTAGCGTATTGGAGCGCGGAATACTGTGGTGGGGCTCGCCGGAGCGATTAAAACGCTTGATCGCGGTCGACTTGCAGGCGCCGCTTGATCTGATTAAATCCGGCCCGACCATATTGCTGTGCCCGCATTTCGTCTGCCTTGAAGTGCCGGGCGTAGCGACCGTGCTGTTGCTGGAAACGTCGGTGTGCTCAATCTACTCGCGCCAGAAAAACAAGGCTTTCGACGAGGCTTTGCTGAAGGGCCGCCTGCGCTTTGAACGCCCGGTTAAATTGTTTTCGCGCAACGAGGGCATCAAGCCGATTATCCGCGCGATGCGCGCCGGATTTCCGTTTTTGATGCTGCCCGATATGGATTTTGGCGCCAAAGATGCCGAATTCGTTCCGTTTTTCGGCATTCCGGCGGCAACGCTTACCGCACCGGCCAGAATTGCTGCGGCAACCGGGGCCAAAGTAATTCCGGTGGTGGCGACGTTTTTGCCGAATTACCAAGGCTGGAAAGTAACATTTTTCCCGCCTTGGGAAAATTACCCCGGCAACGATATCGCCGCGGCCACCCGCCGGATGAATGCGTTCATCGAAGCGCGCGTGCTGGAAGCCCCATCCGAATACTTCTGGACGCATAAGCGCTTCAAAACCCGGCCGCCTGGCATGCCTGGGCTTTACTTTAATGAAGTTGGCCTTAATACAACAAATCCAGATACGGATACAGATGGCGATGCAAGCTCGTTGCAAGATTAACCAGTAAACCACCGCAGCCGTTATAATGGGCCGATGAAACTAAAATTCACCAAAATGCATGGCGCCGGCAACGATTTTGTCGTGATCGACGGCATTAATCAGCAGATAAATTTCACTGCGGCGCAATGGAAATTTCTGGCGGATCGCCGCTTCGGCATCGGCGCCGATCAAATTTTAGTCGTTGAAAAAGCGCAATCGGCCGGGGTCGATTTTCGCTATCGTATCTACAATGCCGACGGCGGCGAAGTCGAGCAATGCGGCAACGGCGCCCGTGCCTTTGTCAAATTTGTCACCGAAAAAGGCTTGACCGCCAAACACGCCATCAAGGTGGAAACCATGTCCGGCGTGATTGAACTGCGTCTCGAAAACGATGGCCGCATCACCGTCGATATGGGTGCGCCGATCCTGCAAGCCGGCGACATTCCATTCGATACGCGTGGATTGCAAGGGAAAACAGACGGCGACGACACGCTCTGGCCGCTGGACGTCAACGGCAAGACAAGTTGGATTTCAATCGTCTCGATGGGCAACCCGCATGCGGTTCAGGTGGTCGACGATACCGAATCGGCTCCGGTGCTGGCCGACGGCCCGTTTATCGAGCGCCACCCGCGCTTTCCCAAGCGCGCCAATGCCGGCTTCATGCAAGCAGTCGATCGCGGACACATCAAATTGCGGGTATTCGAACGCGGCGCCGGCGAGACCTTGGCCTGCGGCACCGGCGCCTGCGCCGCAGTGGTTGCCGGCATCCGGCGCGGCTTGTTGGATTCACCGGTTGCCGTGCAAATGCACGGCGGCGAACTGACGATTGCATGGGATGGGGTCGGTACGGCAGTACGCATGACCGGTCCGGCAGTGCATGTTTTCGACGGAGAGATCGACGTCGGCGAGGTCGGCGATGTCGGTTAAAATGCGCGCTGCAAGCATCGCTTCCATTTTCAATGTTCTATTTTTCTGCGAATAAACCATGAACCAGCCACTGGACTCCCATTCTGTCGCACAATATCTGACCGATAACGCGCATTTCTTTGAAGAACATGCGGAACTTCTGGCAAAGATAAAGCTGACCAGCCCGCTGGCAGGCCGCACCGTGTCGCTGCAGGAAAGACAGATGGAAGTCTTGCGCGAGAAAATCAAGTCGCTTGAAATGCGCATGGCGGACCTGATCCGGATCGCACAGGATAATAACGCGATCACCCTGAAATTCCAGGCTTGGGCCGAATCCCTGCTGCTGGCCCGCAACGATGCCGACCTGGCGCCGATCTTGATTGACGGATTGCAAAAAACATTTTCGGTCCCGCACGCCACGTTGCGCGTCTGGAGTGTGGCCGACGAATTTTCCAGCGAATGGTTTGCCGCGCCGGTTTCCGACGATGCGCGCCTGTTCGCCAATGGCCTGACAGCGCCGTTTTGCGGTAAAAACGATGATTTCGAACCGGCATCGTGGCTGAAGAATACACCGCCGATCCAATCCCTGGCCATGCTGCCGTTGCGCGTACATGCGACGCGGGAGGCTTTCGGCTTGCTGGTATTGGCTTCCCCCGACTCAACCCGTTTCAGCGAAGACATGGCTACCGATTTTCTGACAAAGATCGGCGAGACGGCAAGTGCGGCATTAACCTGCCTGCTTGATTAACATCTTGATTAACACCGCCCATGAATGTTGCCGCTAACCGCCTGTTGGTCGATAGCTATCTTGGCAACATCCGCACCCAGCGTAAATTATCCGGCCATACCGTAAGCAATTACGGGCGCGATCTGGCTGAACTCCTTCAGTTTGCCGAACCTGTCGTCAAGGACGCGACATTTGCGGCCGTCACGCATTTTCATATCCGGAAATTCGCTGCTCAATTACATTCCAAGGGATTAAATGCGCGCTCAATCGCGCGCAAACTGTCTTGCTGGCGAGGGTTTTTCGATTGGCTATCGCAGGAAATTGCGCTAAACAGCAATCCGGTCGATGGCGTTAAAGCGCCCAAGCGCTCGAAGCCGCTGCCGAAAGCCTTATCGGCTGACGATGCGGTGCGGCTGGTGGCGCACGCATACCCCGGGAAAGACGCTGAAGCGACGATGCAGCGTTGCAATCGCGCGATGTTTGAATTGCTGTATTCCAGCGGCTTGCGCGTATCGGAACTGGTTGGGCTGGATTGGCGATATACCAAAGAAAACGACGCTGTTTCATTGGGCTGGATCGATTTCGATGCGCATGAAGCGACCGTGACCGGCAAAGGCGGAAAAATGCGCAGCGTACCGATCGGCGGCGCGGCGATGGAAGCGCTGACCGATTGGCTTGCCGTGCGCGCACCCCTGGTCAAAAATGACCCATCCCCTTTGTTTTTGAACGAGCGCGGCAACCGCATGTCGGTCCGGGTAGTGCAACTTCGTCTGAAAGCGCATGCGCAGGCGCTAGGCATTCCGGCGGACGTGCACCCCCATGTCTTACGCCACTCCTTTGCCTCGCACGTCTTGCAATCGTCGGGCGACTTGCGCGCGGTCCAGGAAATGCTGGGGCACGCATCGATTGCAGCAACCCAGGTGTATACTTCGCTCGATTTTCAACGCTTGGCCCAGGTCTATGACGCCTCCCACCCCCGGGCGAAGAAAAAGGAATCCGACACCCTGAAATAACGGCATGCTGAGGTAAGCGGCAATTTGGCAAACACGCAAAACGATTTCCCCAATCGTACGTCAAATTACGTCATAATCCGTCAATCAGGCTGCCGATAAAGGACAGGGCAAGCGCGGGCAAGCAAAATGGCATATAACGACGGAATCTGCCCAAAGATATTTTTATTCGCAGACTCGAACAATGTTTGGTATAAACTACGGTGATTTTAAGTTTGGGGTTAACCTATATACTGGCTAGTTAACCGAAACATTGACGAAAGTACTACTATTAACGCATGACCGTAATAAAACAGAGGTGGAACCAGTAAAAGAGGCTTCTATGAACAAGTCCAAGTCGGCGCCCAGCACCGCAACAAAAAGTGCATCTGACGGCAGCCCAGGCAAAACGAAGTCACGTACTGCCCCGGTGTCAACCGTCGCAAGCAAGCTCGCATCCAGGCCGGCTGAAGCCGCCGCACTGC
>JBIODP010000041.1:0-12794 GCA_044445195.1 Burkholderiales bacterium
CCCCCCCCCCCCCCCCCCCCAGCGGCTGAATAGTTACCATTGAACACAAGGAATTTGCATGAGATTGCCGCCAGCCATTACCACGCATACCGAAGAAGTATTGCGTGAAATTTTGCGTTTTACCGGTCCGGCGGATGGCACCCTGTCGCGCTATTTCCGCGAGCACCCGAAGCTTGGGTCGCGGGAGCGCGGCGTCATTGCCGAAGCAGTATACGGCTTGTTGCGCAATAAGTCGGTGTATACCAGTTTTGCCGAATCCGGCGTTGGCCCGGCGATGCGTCGTTTGGCCGTGCTCGGCTTGGCCGATGCGGTCGGCGCCGATTCGCTGGGCGGATTATCGGAAGAAGAAACCGCATGGGTGACGCGCGTGATGCAGTTCGACCGCAGCGATTTACCGGCGGCCTTGCGGGCTAATTTGCCGCCATGGTTATACGACAAACTGGTGGCGCGCGACGGCGAGGCCGCAACACTGGAACTGGCCGCAGCGTTAAACCAGCCGGCGCCGCTGGATTTGCGTGTGAATGCCATCAAGGCGACGCGCGAACAGGTGATGGATGAGCTGGCGAGCGCTCCCATTCTGTGCGAATCGACCCCTTATGCGGCATTGGGCATTCGAATCGTTAAGAAACCTGCGCTGCAAAATCTGCCGCTGTTCAAGAACGGATCAATTGAAGTGCAGGATGAAGGCAGCCAATTGCTGGCGCAAATCGTCGGCGCCAAACGCGGTGAAATGATTATCGATTTTTGCGCCGGCGCCGGCGGCAAGACTTTGGCGCTAGGCGCCATCATGCGCAACACCGGTCGTTTGTATGCATTTGACGTTTCTGAAAAACGTCTGGCAAAACTCAAGCCGAGACTGGCCAGGAGCGGCTTGTCGAATGTGCATCCGGTGCTGATCGCCCACGAAAACGATGTTAAGGTCAAGCGGCTGGCCGGCAAGATCGATCGCGTTCTGGTCGATGCGCCGTGCAGCGGACTGGGAACGTTGCGGCGCAATCCCGATGTCAAATGGCGACAGACTCCGCAGAGCCTGACAGAATTGAATGCCAAGCAGATTTCTATTTTATCCGGTGCAGCACGGCTGGTAAAAGTGGGGGGGCGTCTCGTGTACGCGACCTGCAGCTTGCTGGATGAAGAAAATGAAGCTATCGTGGCCCAGTTTCTCGCCGGTCACGAGGGCTTTGCCCTGGTGCCGATGCACGATGTATTAGCCGAACAAAAGATTGAATTAGAAATGCAGGATTACCTGAAACTGGTTCCGCAAAAGCATCGGACAGATGGATTTTTTGCCGCGGTGCTTGAGCGAAAAGCCTGATCAAAAAAATGAAATCAACCATCCTTTCAGGACTTTTGCTGGATTTTTGGTCGGATCTGAGCGACTTGAGTGATCCCGGTTTGCTGTGGCAAATTTTCACCCTGGTCTTGTGCGTCGCTGCCGGTTATGCGATAACGCGCGCATTGCGCTGGAGGCTGAGCAGGCAAGACATGCATCCGGAAGTGGTACGCCTTGGCGTGGAAGGTTTTCCGCGCGTATTATCGCCTTTGCTCGGGCTAGTGCTGCTTGAAATCGTCAAACCGGTGCTGGCAAAGTGGCACCACATTAATGTATTGCGGGTGTTTATTCCGCTACTGGCTTCGTTTGTCATCATCCGGCTGGCGTTTTACATTTTGCGGCGTATTTTTGCGCGCGGCGGTCGGGCAAGCACTTTCCAGTTGCTGGTTGAAAGGGTCGTTTCCGCCATTGTGTGGATAGCCGTAGCGCTTTACATCACCGGTCTATGGCCCGATGTGTTGCAATACCTGGATGACACATTCATCCCGCTCGGTTCGCACAAAATTTCCTTATCGGTTATTTTGCAGGCGTGCATATCGGTCGCGGTAACGCTGATTGTCGCTTTATGGATCGGCGCAATGGTAGAAGATCGCTTGATGAAAGTCGAGCCCATGCATTCTTCCCTGCGCACTGTGTTGGTTCGGATGGTGCGCGCGATACTGATTTTGATTGCCTTGCTGGTCAGTCTGTCACTGGTGGGGATCGATTTGACAGTATTATCGGTCTTTGGCGGCGCGCTCGGCGTCGGTCTTGGATTGGGGCTGCAGAAAATTGCCAGCAGCTATGTTTCCGGTTTCGTGATATTGCTGGAGCGCAGTCTGGCCATCGGCGATATGGTTGCAGTCGATAAATACTACGGCAAGGTAACGCATATCAATTCCCGCTACACGGTTTTACAGGGGCTGGACGGCATAGAGTCGGTGGTGCCTAACGACATTCTGATGTCGAACCCGGTACAGAATTATTCGCTGACGAACAGCACATTATTTTTGACTACCACGGTTACGGTGGGTTACCAAACAGATCTGGAGTTGATTTTGCGTTTGTTGGAAGAGGCAACTGCCAGCGTCCCTCGCGTATCCAAACTGCCGCCGCCGCAAGGCTTTTTGCTTAAATTCGGCGTCAATGGACTGGATATTGAAATCGGTTTCTGGATTGACGATCCGCAAAACGGTCGTACAGGCGTGTTGTCCAACGTTAATCTGGCAATATGGAAAGTATTGCAGCAAAACAAGGTTGAGCTGCCGCCTCAGGTCTGACGTAAAAATCATAAAGAGTGTAGAATTCCTGCACATTCACACTGGCAACTTCTTTTAAATATCGAGAGTCGGTTGCGCTGGCGCGATTCACTCTGGGACATTAATGACTTTGAACACCTTTTTTAACACTATACTCGACCTATTAACGCATGGATTGACGCACGCAAGCAGTTGGCAAATTTTGGTGTATACCCTGGTCGTGACGCATATCACGATTGCCGGCGTAACTATTTACCTGCATCGCTGCCAGGCGCATCGGGCGCTTGATTTACACGCGATTCCAAGTCATTTTTTCCGGTTCTGGTTGTGGTTGACTACCAGCATGGTGACCAAAGAGTGGGCGGCGATTCATCGCAAGCATCACGCCAAATGTGAAACAGCGGAAGACCCGCATAGCCCGGTCACGCGCGGCATCAAAAAAGTTTTGCTGGAAGGCGCCGAACTGTATCGTGCCGAATCGAAAAATAGGGAGACTATTGAGAAATACGGCCACGGTACGCCAAACGATTGGATCGAGCATAATCTGTACTCCAGGTACAGTTGGCAAGGCCTGGCGCTGATGCTGATCGTCAACGTACTGCTGTTTGGCGTTGTCGGCGTCACCGTGTGGGCGGTGCAGATGGTCTGGATTCCCATTATGGCGGCCGGCATCATCAATGGCATCGGTCATTTTTGGGGCTATCGCAATTACGAATGCCGCGATGCTTCCACCAATATTTTTCCGTGGGGCATCCTGATTGGCGGCGAGGAGCTGCACAATAATCACCATACCTTCGGTACTTCGGCTAAATTGTCTTCCAAATGGTATGAGTTCGATATAGGCTGGATGTATATCCGCATTCTCGAAATCATGCGCATGGCCAAAGTGAAGAAGGTCGCGCCGGCGCCGAAATTCGATCGCGAAAAAATGGTCGCCGATTTTGAAACGCTGCAATCGGTCATCGCCAATCGCTACGAGGTCATGTCTAAATATGCGAAATCGCTGAAACAGGCCTGGCACGGCGAATTGGAGCAACTGAAGGAAAAAGCGCAACTCGAATCGAGTTTCCTGAAGTCGGCAAAAAAACTGTTGCATCGCGAGCCGGCCAAACTGGAAGGCCGGCAACAGCAGCAATTGAGCGAGTTGTTCACGCACAGCAAAGTGTTGCAGACCATGCATGAAATGCGGATAGAGCTGGCCGAGATATGGGAACGTTCGCATGCAAGCCGCGACCAGTTGCTGCAGTTGTTGCAAGACTGGTGTGTCAAGGCCGAAGCGTCCGGCATCCTGGCATTGCGCGAGTTTTCGCTACGCTTGCGGAGTTATGCCTGAGTTGAACCCTTTTATATTGGCAAAGTTCTCCATCGAAATATGGATGCCAAATTTCTCAGAATACTTCACTATGCCGACGAACACATCGACTAACGTTGGAGCACCGGTTGCGATGAAATTTATCCGGTCCAAATATTTCTGTGCTTCTTCCGGGTAATCGTGCATCAGCTTGTTTCTGACAACAGCAAGCGACGAAAATTCTCCCGCCGAGGGAACCGCCCCAATCCGTTCCATTAAGTTGGTCCTGTCTCGGTTGCTCATTGTTGACACGGCTTCGCCCTCAACTTCGCCAATGGACTTAAATATCGCGTCCTGAATGTTTGAAACTAATGACCCGTATCTAAACAAATAAGCATCGAGGACTTCCATCTCATCGTCGGATAAATGACGCAATTTGTCCATGCTTAGTGGCGTCAGCTTCAGCCTGTTAGCTTTGGATATCGAGAACGCAAGCCGATCGGCAACTCCGGTCGTGACTTCGATCTTGGATTTAAGGGCTGCTATAGCAGTTCTGTCATCCATGCAGAAGGATTCCTTCTTTCGCGGCGATTTCGTCAATTAGTAGCGGGCCATCGCGTTGAACCCGCAAATCGACGCGTTCATCAAGCTGCTGCTCAACGTCAACCAAATACGAAATTTCATCGCGGTAAGTAGAGTTGGGGGCAATAATCTGTATGTCGATGTCGCCACCTCGTGCATTGTCATTTGCGCGCGATCCAAATAGACGAACCTGAGCAGACTCGCCAAAGTGGATTCTGGCAAGATCCGTCAGGATGGAAATTGTCCTATCTGAGATTCGCATAGGGTACCCGTTCAACAGCTATTTTGCCGATCAATCGTACAATATGTGTTAACGTATCGCAAACAAATTCCTCCGTCAATCGCGTATTGCGGTTTTGCTATACTGCAACACGAGTCCCGCAGAAGTTTTGTTTCTATTGTGCCTGAACCGTCACATGCTCAGGAGTGGTCTGGGTTTCGATGCGTTGCAGTGCCGACAGGAATTGAAGGCTTGCTTCCGTCCATGAGAAAGTCTCTGCATGGGCGCGCGCCGCGGCACGGGAAACCTTCAATGCTTCCAGGCAGGATACGCGCAAATCGTCGTGCATGACGCCGGCAGACGAGGTCCCGATTACATCGATTGGACCTGCTACCGGATAGGCGGCGACGGGCGTTCCGCAGGCTAGCGATTCCAGTATGACCAGACCGAAGGTGTCGGTGCGACTTGGAAAAACCATCACGTCTGCCGTTCGGTAAAGCGTGGCAAGGCTGGGGCCATCCAGCATGCCGAGCCAGCGTGCATCGGGAAAGCGGGCCTTCAGGCGCGCTTCGGCCGGCCCTTCGCCGGCTACCCATTTTTCGCCGGGAAGATCCAACGATAAAAATGCTTCGATGTTTTTCTCGATCGCCAATCGCCCGACGTACAAAAACACGGGCTTGTCGCTGCGCGGCAGGCGTTCGCCGTCAGGGGTAAAGGCGCTGAGGTCGACGCCGCGGCTCCACAGTTTGGCATGCGCAAACCCGCGCTCGCGCAGGTCGGACACAATCGCCGGCGTGGGCGCCAGCGTGCCGCGCCCGGCGTTGTGGAATCTGCGCAATACAGCGTAGCTCCACGCGAGAGGCAGGCGTGAGCGTGCAAAAATGTATTCGGGAAAGCGGCTGTGGTAGGCTGTGGTGAACGGCCATTTGCGCCGCAAGGCTACTGCGCGGGCCATCCAGCCGAGCGGTCCTTCAGTAGCGATGTGCAAACAATCGGGGCCGAAGGCATCGATTCGGCGCGCCACTTCGCGCGGTGTGGTGATGGATAGCCGGATGTCAGGGTAGGTTGGGCAGGGAACCGAGAGAAAACCCTGTGGCGTGAGCAGTTCAACGGTATGGCCCAGCCTGGTTAGTTCGCGGCTGGTCATCTTAAGGGTGCGGACGACACCGTTGATTTGCGGATTCCACGCTTCGCTGACAATCAGTATCTTCATACTTGCTGGCTTTCGTTCGAAAACCAGAATTTAAAGCAAAATTAAGACAACCGGATGACAATGTTATAAACTTGTCATTTTGGCTTTAGATTCCATGGTCGCGATTATTCAGCGGCTGGCGCGAGTGCGGAGTGCGTTTTGGGAAAAGATCGCGTCTGCAAGTAGACGGACTCATGACCGCTGACTACTGTCGTCATGCGCGCCTCGCTCACACTTCATTGGATCGCTCGCGCTTTCTCTTTCCCCAAAACGCACTCCGCACTCGCGCCAGCCGCTGAATAGTCACCACCCACGGACAAAAAAAAGCCGTTCTTTGTGAGAACGGCTGCGATGTTGCCAAAAGACTTTATCGATCAGATTTATTTGATCTTGGTCTCTTTATAAGCCACATGCTTACGCGCTTTGGGATCAAATTTCATAATCTCCATTTTCTCAGGCGTAGTACGTTTGTTTTTCGTGGTCGTGTAGAAATGACCCGTCCCTGCGGTCGATTCCAGCTTGATTTTGTCGCGGCCGGATTTAGCCATGATGATTCCTTTATTCTGCTAGTTAGACTTTTTCGCCACGGGCGCGCATATCGGCCAACACGGCATCGATGCCGACTTTGTCGATTACGCGCAAACCGGCGTTGGAAAGGCGCAGGGATACCCAGCGGTTTTCAGACTCAACGAAAATGCGGCGATTTTGCAAATTAGGCAAAAAGCGACGTTTCGTTTTGTTATTTGCATGGGAAACATTGTTGCCGACCATCGGCTTTTTCCCGGTGACTTGGCAAACACGCGCCATGTTTCACTCCTCAAAGATTTCCGAAATTGGAAAAAAGAAGAGTATATCTAAAAAAATGAAATTATTCAATGACTTGCGAAAAACAATTGTGTCATATCTTTTTAAAATATTTAACAATTCGATTGTCGCCATAATTGTCGCTATATTTGCCCGTGTTCTGCGAACGAATAAACCTCGCGCGCGGCTACGACAAAATGATCCAGCACCCTGACGTCTACCAAGGCCAGCGCCTGTTTGAGCGCCTGAGTAAGGGTTCTATCGGCAGCGCTCGGTTCGGGCGCGCCGGATGGATGGTTATGCGCCAGGATAACGCTCGCAGCATTGTGGCGCAGGGCAACCTTGACCACTTCCCGCGGGTACACGCTGGTATGCGTCAGCGTGCCGCGAAACAGTTCTTCACTGGCAATCAGGCGATTTTTCACATCCAGGAAAAGCACGGCAAACGATTCATAGGGTTTGCCGCCCAACAGCAATTGCAAATATTGCTTGACCGCTTGCGGTGAGCTGAGTGTCAGGCCAGCCTGCAAATCTTCCATCAGTGCGCGCCGGGCCAGTTCCAGAACTGCTTGCAACTGAGCAAATTTCGCCGGGCCCAAGCCGTTGATGGCGGAGAAATCGGCCAGACTGGCGGCAAACAAGCCATTCAGGGAGCCAAAGTGGCCGACCATGTCGCGCCCTAAATCGACTGCGCTCTTGCCTGTGACGCCGACACGCAGGAACACCGCGAGCAATTCGGCATCGGAGAGCGCTTGCGGTCCATGCTTGATCAAGCGCTCGCGCGGCCGTTGTTCTGCCGGCCAATCGGTAATTGCCATAGGCGAAGTCCAGGTTGAAAAAGAGGGGGCGCAGAAAAACACCCGGGGAACCGCCCAATGGCGACTTTATGCATTTACGGCGACTTTGTTCAACAGAATTTGATTACGTGCCTTAAAATAGATATTTGTTCCATTGTATAGAGTTTCAATGTCGAATTTAACATATCCTGTCGTTACCCCGGCTGCCTATCTTACTTTGCACTATCGCCTTTCCTCTGCGGAAGGGGTCGATATGATCAGCACCTTTGACGGCAACCCGGCCACCCTGCAGCTTGGTCAGGGTCAATTGGCGCCGTTTCTGGAAGCTTGCCTGTTGGGCTTGCCTGAAGGCGCGCACCGGATTTTTGAATTGCAGCCTGAAAGCGCTTTCGGTCCACGCAATCCGCAATTGATTCAGCGTGTGTCGCGCGCTACTCTGGCGGCGAATTCACCGCCCGACGCGGAATATAAAGTCGGCGATCCGATCGATTTCGCTGCGCCCGGCGGCGGACGGTTTGCCGGTGTGTTGCGTGAAGTCGATGCGAACGGCGCCGTGTTTGACTTCAATCATCCACTGGCAGGGCAATCGGTGCGCTTTGAAGTGAGCATTATCGGTATTCTTTGACGGCTTTGGCCCGGACTTTGCTTTACCTCTCCTTAGTTAGCGTTGAAATAGTCAAAGGTTAAAAATGGACAAAGAAGTTTTACTCGCGCAACCACGCGGTTTTTGTGCCGGAGTGGACCGGGCGATCGAGATTGTCGAACGGGCGCTGACTCAATTCGGCGCGCCGATTTATGTTCGTCACGAAATTGTGCATAACGCCTATGTCGTCAATGACCTGCGTGCCAAAGGCGCGATTTTTATTGAAGAGCTAAGCGACGTCCCGGAAGGGAATACCGTGATTTTCTCGGCGCATAGCGTCTCCAGGGCGGTGCAAGCCGAGGCTGAAGCGCGCGGCCTCCATGTGTTCGACGCAACCTGTCCGCTGGTGACCAAGGTCCATATCGAAGTGGCTAAAATGCAGCGCGAGGGACGTGAAATTATCATGGTCGGCCACCGGGGGCACCCTGAAGTGGAGGGGACGATGGGGCAGGTGGAAGGCATGTATCTGGTTGAGACGGTCGCCGACGTTGAGAATTTGCAGGTGAGCAATCCCGACCGGATTGCCTATGTGACGCAAACCACGCTTTCCGCCGATGATGCAGCGGACGTGATAGCCGCCCTCAAGCGAAAGTTTATCCATATCGTAGAACCGAAAAAGGGCGATATATGCTATGCCACGACCAACCGGCAGGAAGCGGTCAAATTCATGGCGCCGCAGGTAGAGTTGGTGATTGTGGTCGGTAGCCCGAACAGTTCGAACTCCAATCGTTTGCGCGAGGTCGCCGAAAAGAAAGGGGTATGCGCCTACATGGTCGATGACGCCAGCCAGATCGACCCCGCATGGTTCGAAGGCAAATACCGTATCGGCGTGACTGCAGGGGCATCGGCGCCGGAGATATTAGTGCAGGCAGTGATTACGCGACTGAAGGAATATGGCGTAAAAAGCGTGCGCGTTCTGGACGGCACGGCAGAGAGGGTTACTTTCCCGCTTCCGAAAGGGCTTTCCGGAGAGCCGCGCACGCATAACTGAATTGTGCCTGGCTCTTCTGTTTTGCGGTAAAGTCTTCAAGCGATTTCTTCACTATCCCTCATAGAAAGTATGCACGCTATGGATACCTTCACCCAGCAAATTTTCAACGGCTTGATCCTCGGCAGCATGTATGCGTTGGTCGCGCTCGGTTACACGATGGTGTACGGCGTGTTAAATCTGATCAACTTCGCGCATGGCGACGTATTGATGATCGGCGCAATGGCAGGGATCACCATCCTCAACATTGTTCAGGGGGTGGCGCCGAATCTGCCTGGCGCGGTGAAGGTCATTATTGCGATTCTGGGCGCGATCCCGATCTGTATCGCGGTAAACGTGCTGATTGAGCGGGTCGCTTATCGCCCTTTGCGCAATGCGCCACGATTAGCGCCGCTCATTACGGCGATCGGCGTGTCGATTTTGCTGCAGACCTTGGCAATGTTGATCTGGGGGCGAAGCCCAGTTGCCTTCCCGCCGGTCATGCCTTCCGATTCCTATCATGTTTTCGGCGCGCTGATATCGCCGACGCAGGTGATGCTACTGGTATTGGCCGCCATATCGATGCTTGCCCTGGTTTATATGGTGGAAAAAACCAGGATGGGCCGCGCGATGCGGGCAACGGCAGAGAATCCCCGGGTTGCCGGTTTGATGGGCGTCGACGTTAATCGCGTGATTGTGCTGACTTTCGCCATTGGCGCTGCCTTGGCTGCGGTGGCGGGCGTAATGTGGGGAGCGACCTATTCATCGGCGCAATTTGCGATGGGCGTGACGCCGGGCATGAAGGCGTTCTCTGCGGCAGTGCTGGGAGTCATCGGCAACATATACGGCGCGATGCTCGGTGGAATACTGTTGGGATTGATCGAGGCGCTTGGCGCAGGCTATATTGGCGATCTGACCGGCAATTTTCTGGGCAGCCAGTATCAGGATGTTTTTGCGTTCGTCGTATTGATTATCGTGCTCACGCTCAAACCGTCCGGCATCATGGGCGAGCGCGTGGCGGATCGCGCGTAAGTTCGTTAAAAGGAATCTTCATGGCGCATTATTTCGAACCCGGGGAAAATCCGCGCAAGGCCTATGCCGGCATGCTATTGGTCGGCGTGATCGCGATCGTTTTCCCATTCGTAGCATCCAACTATGGCAATTCCTGGGTGCGCATCATGGATTTATCGCTTTTGTACATCATGCTGGCGCTGGGCTTGAATATTGTGGTTGGTTTTGCCGGTTTGCTCGACCTCGGTTACATTGCTTTCTATGCATTGGGCGCCTACCTGACAGCACTGCTGGCCTCACCGCAATTTGCCGTTGTGCTTGAGTCGTTCGTCAATACCTATCCATCGGTGGGGAACACATTATTGTGGCTGTTCGGCCCGGAAATTGCACAGAACGGCATCCACTTGTCGTTATGGCTCATCGTTCCGATGGGCGCGGCATTGGCGGGCGTGTTTGGCGCGTTGCTGGGAGCGCCGACGCTTAAATTACGGGGCGACTACCTGGCGATCGTCACCATGGGCTTCGGCGAAATTATCCGTATTTTCATGAATAACCTGAATTACCCCGTGAACATTACCAACGGCCCGCAGGGGATAAACATGATCGATCCGATTCGGGTGTTTGGCGTGTCCCTGGCCGGCGAAGCGGGATCTCATGCTACCGTGCATTTCCTTGGGTTTTCCATGCCGTCGGTCAATGCCTATTACTTTCTGTTCCTGGTGTTGTGCATTGCCATTGTTTTCGTGACGGTCCGCCTGCAGCATTCCCGTCTCGGGCGCGCCTTCGTGGCGATCCGCGAAGACGAGATCGCCGCTAAGGCGATGGGGATCAATACGCGAAATATCAAACTGCTTGCGTTTGCGATGGGAGCCTCGTTCGGCGGTGTCGCCGGTGCAATGTTCGCGGCATTTCAGGGCTTTATTTCTCCCGAATCGTTCTCGTTGACGGAATCGATTGCGGTATTGTCGATGGTGGTGCTGGGCGGCATGGGCCACGTGCCGGGCGTTATTTTAGGTGGCGTGATTCTGGCGGCGTTGCCGGAAGTGTTGCGGCATACCGTCGAACCGCTGCAAATGGCCTTGTTTGGACATGTGCAAATAGAGGCCGAAGTGCTGCGGCAATTATTACTGGGGCTGGCAATGGTGCTCATTATGCTGAACCGGCCGGCGGGATTGTGGCCGGCGCCCCGGCATGAAGACCGGCCGGACCATGATTTTGACAACCCCGGCAAGTCAACCGATGTGGTTGCCGCCTAAAGGGTTCCATGAGCGCACAGGTCATTCTCGATATTGCAGGCGTCAGCAAACGTTTCGGCGGCCTGCAGGCGCTGTCGGATGTCAGCATCAAGATCTGCAAGGGGCAGATCTATGGTTTGATCGGCCCTAATGGCGCCGGCAAGACTACTTTCTTCAACGTGATTACCGGTTTGTGCCAGCCAGATACCGGATCGTTTGAACTGGCCGGCAAGCCGTATTCGCCTTCGGCGCCGCATGAGGTGGCCAAGGCGGGGATCGCGCGCACTTTCCAGAATATCCGCCTGTTCGGCGAAATGACGGCATTGGAAAACGTCATGGTCGGGCGTCACGTCCGCACGCGTCAAGGCATATTCGGCGCAGTGTTCCATCACAAGGCGGCGCGAGAGGAAGAAGCGAATATTCGACAACGGGCAATGGAATTGCTGGATTTTGTCGGCATTGCGAAATTTGCGGGACGCACTGCCCGGCATCTCTCTTATGGCGACCAGCGTCGGCTGGAAATAGCCAGGGCGCTGGCGACCGAGCCGCAATTGCTGGCGCTGGACGAGCCGGCCGCAGGGATGAATGCGACCGAAAAACTGGGCTTGCGTGAATTGCTGGTCAAAATCAAGACAGAAGGCAAAACGATTTTATTGATCGAGCACGACGTCAAATTGGTGATGGGATTATGCGAGCGCATAACCGTGCTGGATTACGGAAAGCCGATCGCTGAAGGCGTGCCGGCCGACGTTCAAAAGAACCCGGCGGTGATTGATGCCTATCTGGGTGGAGCGGCTCACCCATGACGGAAAATATGTTGAAAGTCATCGGTCTACAGGTTGCTTATGGCGGTATTCAGGCAGTAAAGGGCATCGATCTTGAGGTCAATAAAGGCGAGTTGATTGCGTTGATCGGCGCCAATGGCGCCGGCAAGACGACCACCCTGAAAGCCATTACCGGCACCTTGCCGGATTGCAAAGTGGAGGGGCATATCGAATACCGGGGGCAGGCCATCAAGGGCCTGGGTTCGTTTGCCCTGGTGAAAAAGAATCTGACGATGGTGCCGGAAGGGCGCGGCATATTTGCGCGGATGTCGATTCTCGAAAATCTGCTGATGGGCGCCTACATCCGCAATGACAAAGCCGGCATCGATGCCGATATCGAGAAGTGGTTTGGCGTGTTTCCCCGGCTGAAGGAGCGGCAAGCGCAAATGGCCGGCACCTTGTCCGGCGGCGAGCAGCAGATGCTGGCGATGGCGCGCGCGCTGATGAGTCATCCGAAGCTGTTGCTGCTCGATGAGCCGTCAATGGGGTTGTCGCCGATTATGGTTGAGAAAATATTTGAAGTAGTCCGGACCGTTTCTGCGCAAGGCGTGACGATCCTTCTGGTCGAGCAAAATGCCAAACTAGCGCTGCAGGCGGCGCACCGCGGTTACGTAATGGAATCCGGATTGGTCACCTTGACCGGCAGCGGCACAGAGA
>JBIODP010000042.1:0-12751 GCA_044445195.1 Burkholderiales bacterium
GATGAGATATTGTCTGCACGGATTCAACATAAGATACCTTTTATACGTTGTCCCCAACCTGCGGTCGGGCGGCTTCGGCCCCAATGAATGGTCAAACCGGAAAACCCGTAACAATACCGCATGTCAACCCCTTTCGGGAGATTCCATGCAACGATTTCACCAAGTTGTTGCGTCGATCGGTTGAATCTGCCGACAAGCTGAGGAAGGGGCATTCCGGAATTTCTCGCGACAGGCAGCGGGGCCCTAACCGGTCAACTATTACTGGAATGCGATGGTCCGCAATGCAGCGCGAAATGCCAACTACCTGTCATTGCCTTTGGTTGGCTATTACTTGTTGCCATACATAGATTGGTCGGCATAATCGATTAATTCCTGCATATCGCTACCATGTTCGGGAAAATGCGCTATGCCGATGCTGGCGGTGATGCGCAGGCTGGTACCGTCGCCTGGCTCAAACGGGACCGACAATGCCTGATGGATCTTGTCCCTGATACGTACAACATCCTCTCGTAGCGAGATATTCTCAAGCAGCACGACAAATTCATCTCCCCCGATGCGCGCCACTGTGTCTGTCTCACGCACACAATTCAAGAAGCGGCGTGCGGCTTCTCGCAGCACCAGGTCGCCTGATGCGTGACCATACTGGTCATTGATCTGCTTAAAATCATTTAGATCGACGTACAGGAGCGAAAGCTGGCCTTGCTGGCGTTGCGCGCGGCTAAACGCGGTTCTGAGGCGATCATAGAAAAGGCGGCGATTGGGAAGCTGGGTTAGCTCATCGTGATGAGCCATAATATGCAAGCGGGTAATCAACTGCTTGCGTTGCACGGCCGTGGCAACCTGTGCGGCAACGAATACCAGCAAGTCCTGATCCTGCGCAGTGTAGCCAATATCGCTGGCGCCGCTTTCAACTGCAAGCACGCCGATATTGCCTTGTGGAGTGGTGAGCGGAACGCCCAACCGGTAGTGCTGCGGGGCGCCTGCAGAGGCTTGTGCCGCATTCGGCAGATAGTCCGATGTATCGGACGCCAACAGAACGGAATGACCGCGACGCAAAACTTCCTCAAACAATATGCTCACTGCGGGTATCTGTGGTATCGGCCCGCTTTCGTCGGCATAATAGGTAAGGCGCAGTGGCTGATCCGGTTCATCCCGCAAAGCGATGGCAATGCGAGACGCAGGCAGAAGACTGCCGATGATTTTATGAATGTGCCGGAAAAGTAGTGGCAGGTCTTCGGACGAATGCGCTGCCTCCGAGGTCGCATAAAGCGCCGCCTGCATTGCTTCAGCTCGTTTGATGGCGGTGACATCGCGCGCCACGGCGATGCGCAGCTGATCGGCCTCGGACCAGCGTGCTGACCACATGATGTGCACGAGACTGCCATCTTTCCGTATGTAGCGGTTATCGAAGCTGGTGTGCGGCTGACCATTCATGACGTTCTGTGCCGCCGCCAGCGTGCGAATACGGTCAGCGGGCATGACCAGGTCGATCATGACCTTGCCTATCATTTCTTCCTGTGTGTAGCCAAAAATGCTTTCGCAGGCAGTACTGACGTATACAAAACGTCCGGCCACATCAACCATGCAAATGGCATCGAGCAGCAAGTCCGTAAAATTGGCAACGGGGCAGTTAATGATTTTTCCCATAGTCAACTAGTTTATATCAAACGCTGCTGACGCGTGTGAGTGCCCCTTGGATGGCTTATCGAAGAAATATCGAATAAACGCGAAGCGTTACAGAGCAGTAATGGGCGATTGCACGCATTTATGGTAATTTTATTAAGCAGGCGCTCGCGAAAATGATGTATGGTTAGCACTTTAACATTCTGAGCGGTATCGGCTAGCAGACCAAGCTGGCGCTATCGGTCACAACCGGAAATTCGGGGGATGCCCGAATCTGGTAGAGATCTGACAACTTTTTGGGATGATATGCCGCAATTATTTGTCCGTCCCGGGCCGATTCCGAAAAGTCCATGCGTTGATTTTCCTTGCTTGTTGCAATCATTTGAGATACAATGTATCGCAACCATGAAAGGAAGCCAATATGGCCACTACCACGATGGTTCACGTCCGCGTAGACGAAAAAATCAAAGCGGAAGCCACCGAAACTCTCGCCGCAATGGGGCTGTCCGTATCGGACGCTGTGCGCGTATTCTTGATGCGAGTTGTCGCCGATAAGCAAATGCCGTTCGCGCTTAAAGTACCTAATGCCGAGACCCGAGCCGCAATGATCGAGGCAGACGATATCGCACGCACCCGGCATGCACGCTTTAGTACTGCAACTGAACTGTTCGATGACCTCGAAAAAAACAGCGGCAAGTAAGCGGGCTTCACTGCCGCGAGTGGCAGACTATGCCAAATTCTTCCTCAAGGACTGGGAGAAATTATCTCACTCCGGCCGATACGATATGAATCGGCTGAAAGAAGCTATGTTGCTGTTGATCGCCAATGATGGTCCGCTCGGGGCTGAGTGGCTTGATCATCCTTTGGTTGGCGATTGGGACGGACATTGAGAGTGCCATATCGGCGGCGACTTTCTGTTGACGTATAAGCTCGACGATATTGGTAAGCATGGTTTGGTTGTGTTCGTGCGTGCTGGAACACACACGGAATTGTTTGACTGACGATCATAGCTAAGCAAGGTTTTGGGGATGCGGAGACGTTATTGAATTCAATAAATAAAATCACGTGAGCGCGGTAGGCTGGGATGAAATCCCAGCATATTTTGAGCGGCGATAGCTTGGATTGCATTCCAGTTACCAATACGGTCCGACGGTCCGCTATGGAGCAAGTTGAATGTCGCTGAAGGGCCGTTCATGATCAGTCGATTTTTGGGAATCGGTCATTCGATTTTGATTTTTGCAAAATTGCCAGCGGGTGTCCGCCAAGGTTTTTCCATTTTCTATTGTTTGTAAACGCCTTGCAATGCTCCGGCCCTGCCGGGGCAATCCAGTCGGCTTCGGTTAGCCGATTTTCTTTTGCCAGAATAATGCATGGCCCTGCTCCGCATCGAGCTGGTACGCGGCAAACCCGAGCTTGCGGTACAGGTTTTGCGCAGTTTGGTTGCCCTGCAACACCTCCAGCGTGATCTTGCAGCAGCCGCGTTCGCGCGCAATTTCCTCCACATGGTTCAGCATCGCTTGCGCAACACCCCGCCCCCTATGGGCGGGCAGCACCGCCAGATCGTGGATATTGACCAGCGGGCGACACTTGAAGGTCGAGAACCCTTCAAAGCAATTGGCCAAACCGGCTGTGTCGCCGTCGACGAAGGCCAATACGCTAAACGCCGAGGGGCGCTTAGCCAGTTCGGCCACCAGGTTTTGTTTCGCATAGTCGCTCAATTCCTGGCCGCCGCCCATCGGGTCGCGCGCATAAGAATCGAGCAACGCCACCAGCGCGCCGGCATGTGTGCTATTGCGATAATCGGCTTGGATGACGTCGATTTTCAACGGGTTTCCTGTCTTGTTTAGTGCATGCGGAAAATTCATTTTCCGGATCGGCGACCTGGCTGCGAACCCATCGTTTATGCTTTGAAGCCTTTTGAAAAAATGAGATTGCCAAAGCAGGTCAGTTATTGCCGATCGACCTCATCCACTTGCGCGTATCGGTACGTGTGCCATGTTGGATGCCCAATAGCGCGTCACGCAGTGCCATGGTTACCTCGCCATTTGCGCCATTGTTGATTTGCATTTCAAATCCGTTGGCTTTGACCAGGCCGATTGGCGTAATGACCGCTGCGGTGCCGCAGGCAAAAACTTCGGTCATGCGGCCCGCGGCAACGTCGTCACGCCATTGGCGAACCGTAAGTTTGCGCTCCTCGGCTTCAAAACCGAGGTCTTGCGCCAATTCAAGCAGACTTCGGCGCGTGATACCGGCCAATAAAGTGCCGGTAAGCGCAGGAGTGACGATGATCGTTTTTCCCTGTTCCTTATAGACGAAAAACAGATTCATGCCCCCCATTTCTTCGATATATTCACGCCCCACCGCGTCAAGCCATATGACCTGGTCGCATCCTTTCTCTTCTGCCTGCGCCTGGGCCACCAGACTGGCGGCGTAGTTCCCGGCGCATTTTGCCTCGCCGGTGCCACCAGGCGCCGCACGCACGAAATCTTCGCTTATCCAGACTGTCAAAGGTTTTACCCCTTTGGGAAAGTATGCCCCGGCGGGCGACGCGAACAATACGAACAGATATTCTTTAGAGGGACGTACCCCCAGGTAAATATCGGTCGCAATCATTAAAGGACGCAAATATAGACTCTCGTCATGGCTTTTCGGCACCCAGGCCTGGTCCAGGCGAAGGAGTGCATCGGTAGCCTTCAAGAAAAGCGCAACCGGCATTTCCGGCATGGCCAAACGTCTTGCACTGCTGTTGAAACGCGCAGCATTGAGCTCGGGTCGAAAGACTTTTACGGTCCCATCTGCTTGAGAAAATGCCTTGAAACCCTCGAAAATGGCTTGACCGTAATGTAGAACGGAAGTCGACGGGTCCAAACTCAAGGGGCCGTAAGCCTTGACTTCACCCTCTTGCCATGCGCCTTCGCGAAAAGGGATGACTACCATGTGATCCGTATGGACGCGACCGAATCCAGGGTTGGCCATTAATGTGGCACGCACAGATTCGCTTAAAATCGCCTGGGAAGGCGTAACAACGATGTTGGGTATCGACGATGACATAGCTTAGATCCAAAAATTTACAAAGTGAAAACAGTTTGACCGATTTTATACCGGCATCCCTGTATTGCGTTACGATCCGCTGCGCTGTATCGCCTCTATCTGATCCATAATGCGGTTCATTCGCGCCACCAGGGCGTCATACGGCTCCGCGGTGGTCATATCCAGGCCTGCCTGCTTGTACAGCACATAAGCGTAATCGCTGCCGCCGGCCTTCAGCATGGTCAGGAAGCGGTCGCGTGCCGGCGCGCCTTCATGCGCCATGGCATCGGTGAAATGTGCGGCTCCCGCTATGGAGGTCGCATATTGGTAGACATAAAAACCGTAGTAGAAATGCGGGACAAACGACCATTCCGAACAATAGGCAGGATCGATCCTGGTGACGCCCTGCGCATCGCCGTAGTAGCGTTTCACGACATCGCAGTATAGACCGGAGATGCTGGCGCCGGATAGCGTGCCACCCTTTTCCACTGCATCGTGAATGGCAAGCTGGAATTCGGCAAACATGCTTTGGCGGTAGAAGGTGGTTCGGATACTTTCCAGTCCCTGGCCAAGATAGAACAACTTCTCTGCATTATTCCCGGCGTGCGCCACCATGTAATCATTCAGCAGCATTTCGTTGCCAATCGATGCAGTTTCGGCGATGAACGTAGAATATTGCGACTTGTCATAGGGCTGATTCTGCGTGGTCAGCAAGGTATGGACCGCATGTCCCCATTCGTGCGCGAACGTGGTGAGCGATTCATAGTCATCATGATTATTAAACAGCAGGTAGGGGTGTACATCGTAAGCGCTGCCATTCATGTAGGCGCCGCCCGCCTTGCCGTCGTGCGGGAACAGATTCATCCAGCGGCCGGCAAAACCTTTTTGTAGCATTGCCGCATATTCCGGCCCGTACAGGGCGGTTGCATTCAGCGTGATCTGCTTCATTTCATCGATGGAGTAATGCCGTTCCTCCTTCAATGTGAAGATCGGCGCGTACATGTCGTAGTACTGCAAGGAATCGGTGATGCCCAAGGTCTTCTTGCGTAGCTGCAGGTAGCGATACAGGGTGGGCAAGCTGCGATTTACCTGCGCGACCAAGGTGCGATAGACCGATTCCGGCATATTGTCCGCGAAAACGGCATCCGCCAATGCGTTCGGAAAGTGCCGGACGTTGGCGTCGAACTCTTCTCCCATCACCTGCGTGGTAAGGGTCGAGCCTAATGTTCCTTTATAGGCGCCCAAGGCCCCGAAAAAAGCGTCGAATACCTTCTTTCTGTCCTCACGATTGGGTGACTGGCGATATTTTTCATAATTTGGCTGATCGACCTTCACCCGCTCTCCGGACGATAGGGTCACCGTCGGCCAGGCGAACTCGCCGTCCACCAACTGCATGAAAATGTTGTCTGGCTGCGCCAGCACCGAAGCTGAGGCAGCCATCACCCGTTCGCCTTCCGCGCTCAATGTGTGCGGCGCGTTGCGCAGCGCATTGTCCAACAGCAGGCCAAAACGGTGCTTCAATTCGCGCGATTGCGTTTCAAACTTCGCAACCTTTTTGCCGCCTACGCCGATGATTTCCGGAACCAGCCAGGAGGTCTTCACCCCAATCTCGGTCGTCAGCATTTGCGCTGCCTGCTTGCGCTCCTGATTATCGCCGATGGTGACATTCTCATCACCCTTCAGGTTAGCGTATACCCCAAGACGCGCAGCTTCCTTCTGCACCCGGCTGATCGCATCCAGTGCTTTCAGCATGGACCCTGCGCTATGGCCCAGCGTGCCTTTCAAGCGCGCCAACGCGTCGGTTCTTTTGCTCAACGCATCGTGTTCCCTGGTCCACGCAGCGGGTGTCGCGTATAGATCGGAGAGATCCCACATATACGCAGGGTCGTCGACAATGCTCACGGCCTTATCCGCTGCAAACACATTAACAGACGAGAGCGCGGCGGTAATGACACAGGTCGTCAGATATTTAGGAAAAGACAGCATAAAAATTCTCAGGTTTGTTGTTCATGGCTCTGCATGCAGAGTGTAAACCATTCCAGGCGGGCGTTAGCGGCCAGGCGCCGAATATTCCTGCCAGTTATCTTGCCCCAGCTTCAGGAAGAACTTGCCGCCGTTCTCCATGACGGTGGCGCCTTCATTCTCTGCCACGTGGCCGGTACCCGGGAGGTCGGCAACATAGTCCGCCGGACTGAAGCCGCCGCTGCCGTAAGGCGACTTGTCAATCAGATTCGAAACCAGTTTTGAAAGGCCGAGATAGCTGATCTGCGTGTCTATTTGCGAGCTTGATCCCTGACGGTTGGCGTCCGGCCCGATTATTTTGATGCCAACCGGCACCGTCGTAATGGCCGGAGTCGGGATTTCGCGTAATCCGGCAAACTGGAACTTGTCGCCGCGCCGCGCTGCGCCATGCTCCGGAATGATCACGACAACGGCGCGCCGGCCGCTTTTCTGAATCTGTTCAAGGAAGCCGGTGAGGTCTGAAAACAGTTTTTCGGCGCGCAGCTTGTAGCTGTCCTGGCTTGATAATTTTGACGCCGGGCCGGAAACAAAGCGGCTGCCGTCATGGAGCGTGATGGTATTGTAGAAAAGCGCGACCCGGGCATTATCCGATTTCTGGCGTTCGCCGAACCAGCGCGACAGCACGTCGAGATCGTCGAAGACCGGTGAATTGTCGAATGAGCGCAGTTGGGGAGTCAAACCGTCTAATGACGTTAATGGCGTCGTCGACAGGCCCTGTTTGCGGACTAATGTCAGGAAGTCGTCGAAATGGCCGTCATGGTTGAATGCAAGCGCGCTGTCGAATCCTGACTGTTTGAGGCTGGGCATCAATAGGCATTGATCGGGCGCCTGCGCATAAAGCGCTTGATGCGATGTTTGTCCGCAAGTCGCACGGTTGAGCCGGATTGCCGCCGGTCCGCTATATGAAGCAGCCGAGTTGAAGCGATGGAATATGAAATCGAAATTATTCCAGAATGGATGCTTGTCAAACCCGATGTCTTGCATATCGTCCCAGGACAACGAACAGATTTGAATAAATATAATGTCAAACGGCACGCTGCCGTTGGCTTTCGCAAACTTGACAGTCCGCAGCGCTTCTTTCGCATAAAAGTCCTGCAAGGCAGCGTCAAGATCGCCGGTGTTGCCGCTGACGTTGGCTGTTGCCGTTTTTTGGCTGTCGGTTGCGGCCACCATCGGTTGCGTCGATTGATGGACTGCGCCCGATACGGCTAGCGCAACCAGGGTGGCCCCCACAACAAATCCAATGCGGATATATTGCGCGGTGATTCTGCAGACGGCCCAGCCAAGGACCAATAGGGCGATGGTCGGTATACTGACGATTCGACCGAGCAGCTCAAACACATAGCCGGCGCTGAAATTCGACAGCAGGTTCGCCTGGGACAGTACGCGGTTGAGCGGCGGCAGCCACGAGTCATAGTAAAGGAGACCGAGCGCGATGGGTACTGCTATCGCCACCCTTGCGCGGCGCCATGCCGGCTTGCCGATCGGAGCCGCCAGAAACGCTGCAAAGGCCATATTCTCCAGCGGGTGAAAGCCGATGAAATCGCGCCAAAACAGCAGAAATTTTGCAATGAAATAATAATTCCAGGCGCCCAGTTGCAAAGGCTGCAGCTCTCGCGTTTCCGCATTGTCCATGTGGTCCGTGTGGTTCGCGGGGTTCAAAACCGGATCCAGGTTCGCTTCTTCAGGGTTCAAGGTTGGGTACCCCGGCCGGTGGGTTTGTGGCTTGATCGGCCCGCCTTGGTTTCAACGTCATCCGGTGAATAAGCGCGCAGCAATTTCGGTTTGAAGGTATGGCGGCGGTAGAGCTTCTCAAGCTTGGCAATGGGCCCCGGAAGCCGATAGCCGATGGCGATACCCAACGCTAAAATAAAAAATGCAACAATGGAAGTCATAAATAGGCGCAGGTATCGTCAAAGAAAGTCAAAAAAAGTGGCGGATCAAGTGGCAAGCGGGCAGTGTACTGCCGGTTTAGGGGCAGAGTGGCGAATTTCGACGGGGCCGCTTGGTTTGGGGGTCGCCTTTGCTGCGGCTGGTTCCGGTTTAACGGTCGCGTCGTTCGCCAGCGCAGCAGTCAAATCCGGGAACGGCGCATCGCTATTGCGCAGATCGAGGTCGGTTAACGCTTCCCGGATGCCATATTCAGATAGGAATAGCGCCACCTCGCTGAACAAGTCGCTGACCGGCAGGCCGAACAAGCGGTCTAGCGCCGCATCGACATCGGCTTCGCGGCAAGCGAACAGGAACAAGTAGACGCTTTTTTCATCCGACGAGCAAAGATCGCCCGGACGTTTGATGTTGCAGTAGCGTAATGCATCGAGAGGCAATAATCCATAGGCCAGCGGCAGGCGGAGTAAAACATTTTGCACGCCGAGTATGTGGCTGTGCTCGAGTGTTGCGGAAGCGGCCCGGCAAAACTCAGTCGGCGTCAAATAACCCTGCTCTTGATCTGGATGCGCTTCCGCCAGCGCTTGTTCGTAGGTGTCGGGAAGACTGAACGGAAAGACCTGCCCCTGCAGCATCATGATCAGGTTGAGCAAGCGCGAATAGCTGATTTCCGCGCAGGCGACCAGGTTCGCTCCCAATCGGACTGCCAGCGTTTCCTGGCTATAGCGCAATCGGGAATCCATTTCCCGAATCACGATTTTCAGGCGCCCGCCGCAACGCTTGCGCAAGTCGAATACGCAGCGCGCCAGTTGCCTGAAATCGGTCTTCTGCGTAAAGGCAATCACCATGGTTGCCGCGACACTGCCGGAAGCGTTTGCCGGCAAGTCGTCCATCCGGTCGATGATTTGCCAGGATGCATTAACGATTTCTTGCGGCAAAAATGCTGAACGCATGGCCCATACCTGCGCTTCATCGGCTGCCGGCGCAGCTGCGGCAACCGCATCGGCAGCCATGGTTTCGGTTGTCTGCACTTCTAATCGGGCACTGTCATTACGGCGAATCGGAAATGTTTTTCCGGCGACTACGCCGCTGCCCTCGAACCAGTGAAAGATTTCCCAACTGCCGACGCCATATCGGCTCTTGAGCCGGGCCAGGCCGGCAAGATAATGCGAATCGGGGAGCAGGCCCGCAATGGCGCCGTTGTCGATCGGATCTTGCCGCACGACCAAAACCACTGCAATACACTGACTTTCGGCCCAGTCGCGCCATGTGCGCAACAGGTCCGCGTCAATCTGCCGGAACAAACGCTTTGCGCCGTCAATCACCAGCAGGCGTTTGCCGGCGGCGCCCCAATACCGCATTTCATCGATGACGCGTGCGACCCGTGCCTTGCCATGAAAGTGTTCAAACGATGGGTGCATCTCAAGCACTGCCAGCTTTTTGTCGATAATCGCCGTGCGGGCATCCTGTGCGAGACCGGATTCTTCCATCGCCTTGGCAACGTTTGACATTGATATGAAGCAGGCAGAACCGCCTTGGTTGCAGGCGTCGATCAGGGTGCCCCAGATGAGTGACGACGCCAAGCGGCCATCCTCTTCAAATATGGCGTAAAGATTCCCTCCGCGCAACGAAATGCCTGCTTCGAGTCCATCGATCCGAAGCTGCCATTGATTTTTAACGGTAGTTTGCATTTCTGGTATTGCTAAGTAGTCTATTATTATAGTTATAATACTATATTTATAAATGGGAATTAATATTCTTATCGGCTATTCCTATTCGCGCGCAAATAAAATATTTATGATCCCCTTAATTCCACAAACGGCGCTCCTGGCCGGAAACGATGTTGCGAGTCTCTTTTCCCATTTTGGCGATTTATCCGGCAGCGCGCAATATAGGGAATGCGTGCGCGAAAAAATGGCATTAGACGCCGCTCGCCGTTGGCCTATGCTGGATGAAGTCCTGGGAATTCGCGCGCACCACATCGAGCTGTTGAAATAGCCATGGAAATCATTGCTGTTATCGGTGCGGTGGGAGGGGCTGGGGCAACCACTGTCGCGGCCCACTTATCAGTCGCGTTTGCCTCGCAAAAGCGGCGCACCTTAACGATTGATTTTTGTTCCGAAAATATCTTGCGCCTGCATTTCGGCATGGCGTTTGAGGATGGCACAGGATTTGCCCCGAACCTGCTGGCCGAAAAGGAATGGAGTCAGGCTGCGTACCGCAGCGGCGGCGGGCTCGAATTTATTCCATTCGGACAATTGCATAACGATCAGGAACTCGATTCTCTGGTCGAGGGCTTAAGGCAAAATCCGACATGGTTCCGGACACAATTGGCGAATTTGCAGTTGCCCCCTGGCACCTTGGTTGTCTGCAATTGTCCGCGCATGCCAGCCGTGTTGCGCGAACAGGTGATCCGGGCTGCCGACATGGTGTTGATGGTGGCGGCGCCCGAAGTCATTTCTTTCGCTGCGGTGACCCATATAGCAAACAAAGCAGACAACCTGGCGCACGCACACGGTTCGCCGACACTGGTTGTCTTGAATGGATTCGATCCAGCGCGCCAGCTCGACCGCGACATCGCCGTCCTGTTGCGGACCGAGCATAGGCAAATCTTTTCGCCGGTGGTCGTCCATCGCGACGAATCGGTGCGCGAAGCGCTTGCTTGCAAACAAACGGTATTTGATTTTGCACCGTCCAGTCAGGCAGCGTATGATTTCCTGGCGCTGTCTACCTGGCTCCTTGCCCGTCTTGGTCAAGCGGCGAAGGCCGCATGATGCTTGCGGTTGTCCGTCAACGGGTGAAAAGCATCCTGGCTGCGGCCGGCATCGATGTGCGCCAGCCATGGCAAACCCTGCTCATGTCGTTGTTGTTTCAGCCAAAGTTGCTGGAACAAGGCAAAGTCTGGCGTGCTCGTCTCGCCGGACTCTTCCCGCAAATTGACTTTCGCCGATTCCGCGCCGGCGATCTGATCCGCTTGCCCGTGCAGCTTTTGTGGATTTGCGTGGTACGGTCGATGCCGCTCCGGCCGGCGACTGCGCGTAGTGAGCGCGCAGGGATTGTGCGCCGGGCGCTCGATCGCTGCGTTGCAGCGTTGACTCCCCTGTTGACATCGCGTCCTGCAAAGAAACTGGAGCGTCGCGCACGCAGCCTCTTCTTCATCGACGCCAAACGGTTACAGCCAAAAATCGAACGCTATGCGCAACACAGGATCTGGCGCAACCCTGTTATCCGTTATGGAGCGTATGTTATTGCCGGCTTGCTGGGCGCGATGTGCATCACCACGCCGTTCAGCACCTTGGCGCAGATTGTTTTCGTTACCTTGTTGTTGGCTACCGCGATGTTGATTCGGCGGATTCCGGGCCAGGTGCCGACACTGTTCCTGGTGGTGCTTTCGCTGACTGCATCCACGCGTTATCTCTGGTGGCGTGTCGCTTATACGCTCAATTGGGATGTCACTTTCGATTTGGTATGGGGCGTGGTGTTGCTCTGCGCGGAAGTGTATACCTGGACGGTGCTGGTTCTGGGTTATGTGCAAACCGCATGGCCGCTCAAGCGCGCGCCAATCCCGCTGCCGTCCGACGATCGCGCCTGGCCGTCGGTGGATGTGTTCATCCCGACTTATAACGAGCCGCTGAAAGTCGTGATCCCCACCGTCTATGCTGCGCTTAGCCTGGACTGGCCGCTAGCCAAGCTGAACATCTATTTGCTGGACGACGGAAGACGCGACGAGTTTCGCATTTTTGCCGAAGAAGCCGGCATCGGTTACCTGATCCGTCCGGATAATCTGCATGCGAAAGCGGGCAATCTGAACCATGCGCTTGGGAAGACCCATGGCGAGTACATAGCCGTCTTCGATTGCGACCACATCCCGACGCGCTCCTTTCTGCAGACTACCATGGGCTGGTTCCTGCGGGATCCGAAGCTGGCCTTGCTGCAGACGCCGCACCATTTCTTTTCGCCGGATCCCTTTGAACGCAATCTCGGCCTGTTCCGCCAGGTGCCGAATGAAGGAGAATTGTTTTACGGCGTTATCCAGGATTGCAACGATTTGTGGAATGCCACTTATTTTTGCGGTTCCTGCGCCATCATCAAGCGCTCGCCGCTGGAGCAGATCGGCGGCGTGGCGGTGGAGACGGTTACCGAAGACGCGCATACCGCGCTCAAGTTACAGCGGCTCGGCTACAATTCA
>JBIODP010000043.1:0-12700 GCA_044445195.1 Burkholderiales bacterium
CCCCTGTGCAGCGCGTCCGATCATCACCGCATCGGCCTTGGTCAATTCCAATACCATCCTGGCCTTGGCCGGCGTGTCGATATCGCCGTTGGCTACCACCGGTATCGACACCGCCGCTTTAACGGCGGCAATGGTTTCATATTCGGCGTCGCCGCGATAGGCGTCGGCGCGCGTGCGCCCATGCAGCGTCAACATGGCGACGCCGCTGTCCTCTGCAATCCGCGCGATGTTGAGCGCATTCTTGTTCAGGCGATCCCAGCCGGTGCGAAATTTGAGGGTCACCGGCACATCGACGGCGGCGACTACCGCGCTCAGAATCCGCCCGACCAGTTTTTCATCCTGCAACAAAGCCGAACCGCACCAGCTGTTACATACTTTCTTGACAGGGCAGCCCATATTGATATCGATGATCTGCGCGCCACGGTCGACATTGAACTGTGCGCACTCTGCCAACATGGTTGGATCGGCGCCGGCAATCTGCACCGCCTTTGGCTCTGTTTCACCCTCATGGTCAATCCGGCGCGCCGTCTTTTCAGTCTGCCACAAGCGCGGGTTGGAAGCCGCCATTTCGGAAACGGCATACCCTGCACCGAATTTCCTGCACAATTGGCGAAATGGCCGATCCGTCACACCCGCCATCGGTGCGACAAATATATTGTTAGGAAGAAAATAGGGGCCAATATTCACGGGGTGTCGTTACCAAATGCGAATCCGTTATTCTATCTCCAGAAGCTGCCTGCTCCCCAGCAATCGCGTAATTAATTATCGGCAGTCTTATTGGCTAACTTATCAGCTAACTTATTGACTCACTTCGTCCAGCACGTCGCGGGTCAAATGGGCAACATCGGCCCATCGTCGGATTTGCAGGTCGGCTCCGTTCCACAAAAGACGATTAATACCGGCATTGGGAATATCGAAATCCCGCGGCTGCGATAAATCAAGCCCGCGTGCCGCACGGTTAAGGCAATCGAGCACGCCACCATGGGTCACAATCGCAATCCGGCGATAGGCCGCGCGCTGGATCAGGCTGGTGATCGCGCCGACGGTCCGCATGGAAAACTCGCGCAAGGTTTCCGCTGCATGCGCGCCCGGCGGATAACGCGCATCCAACTCGCGCGCCCGCATTGCCGCATAAGCCTCCGGATAGCGGGCACTAATCTCTTGATAGCGCAAGCCCTCGAATGCGCCGTAGCAGCGCTCGCGCAACTTCGGTTCAAATTGAACCGTCATGCCGCGCGTGGCGGCGAATGGCTGGGCAGTTTGACTGGCCCGCCGCAAATCGCTGGAAAAAATCGCATCGAGCGCTTCGCCTCGCAGCGCTTCTTCCAAAGCGGCAGCCTGACGCATACCCTCCTCGTTCAATTCAATGTCCAGATGTCCCTGCAGGCGTCGTTCGACATTCCAATCGGTTTCACCATGACGAATCAACAATATTTCCGTCATGCAGGCCTCGCGGCCAACGCCGGATTCAGCGTATACACGCCTGTCAATGCCGCTTCAGCCAATACATGGCCGCGTATCGCCGCGCGGACTTGCTGACCGGTAAATTTTCCCTCGACCGGCAGTCTGGCAACATCCAGTGCAAACAAGGTGAATACATAACGATGCAGCAATGTGTCATTCCACGGCGGACACGGGCCGTCATAGCCGAAATAGTCGCCGCTCATGGCCGGATCGCCGGAAAACCAGCCGGTATAGTCATTTAGCCCCTGCCGTACGCCAGCCAGCAAATCAGGCTCGGTTTGCGGGCCGGCTTTACCGCGTGCGGTAATGCCGCTGCTCAGTGAACCGGCTGCAATCGCCGAAACGCCAGCCGGCAGGTCGACCAGTATCCAATGAAAAAAATCGACGCGCGGCAGATCGGCCGGAACCACCTTGCCTTCCTGGTTGACATCGTCGCCGCGCGACGGCACATCGCCATCGCAACAAATCAATGCCAGCGATTTGGTGCCTGCCGGCGCCTCCGACCACGCCAGATGCGGATTGCGATTACCCGACAAGCTGACATGGGTTTGCGGATCAATCGCGCAAAACGCGAATTCGGCGGGGATCGCATCCCCGTCCCTGAATGAATCGCTGCTGAGTTTCATTTTGGCCTCCTGTGCAAAAGCTTACAACAGTTGTAAATTGATTTTCCGGTTCGTCAGGACAAGGTCACGCGTGCAAATTTCCGCTTTCCCACTTGCAGCACAAATGTCCCTGCCTCGACCTTCAACCCCCTGTCGCTAATCACCGCACCATCTATCCGCACGCCGCCCTGTTCGACCATGCGCAATCCTTCCGCCGCAGACGGGCAAAGATTGGACTGCTTCAGTAATTGCCCTATTCCCAGCGGGGCGCCCGTCAAACCGATCTCAACGATGTCGTCCGGGATACCCCCATGGGAGCGATTGACGAAATCCGCCAACGCTTCTTCCGCGGCTTGGGCAGAATGAAAACGCGTGACGATTTCCTGTCCCAGGGCCACTTTGATGTCGCGCGGGTTGCAGCCGGCGTCAACCTCTTGCCTGAGCCTGGCAATCTCCTCCAGCGAGCGAAACGACAGTAGCTCATAGTAACGCCACATCATCACGTCGGAGATGCTCATCAACTTGGCGAACATGACATTGCCCGGTTCGGTGATGCCGATATAGTTACCCTTCGACTTCGACATTTTTTCAACACCGTCCAAACCTTCCAGCAAGGGCATGGTGAGTATGCACTGCGGTTCCTGCCCATAATCTTTTTGCAACTCCCGCCCAACCAACAGGTTGAATTTCTGATCGGTTCCGCCCAACTCCAGATCCGAATGCAAGGCAACGGAGTCGTAGCCCTGCATCAACGGGTATAGCAACTCATGCACCGAGATCGGCGTGCCTGCCTTGAAGCGCTTGGTGAAATCCTCGCGCTCAAGAATTCGGGCTACCGTATACTTGGCCGATAGCTCAATCATGCCACGCGCGCCGAGCGGGTCCGACCATTCGGAGTTATAGCGTATTTCGGTTTTGGCGGCATCCAGCACCAGACTGGCCTGTGCGAAGTACGTCTTCGCATTTTCTTCAATTTGCTCACGCGTCAGCGGCGGCCGGGTGATGTTGCGCCCGGAGGGATCGCCGATCATTGAGGTAAAATCGCCGATCAGGAAAATCACCGTGTGACCCAAATCTTGCATTTGACGCAATTTATTCAGCACAACGGTATGCCCCAGATGCAAATCCGGCGCGGTGGGGTCCAGGCCGAGTTTTATCCGCAAAGGCTTCCCAGTACGCTCGGAGCGCACCAGTTTTTGCACGAACTCAGACTCAATCAGCAACTCGTGCGCGCCGCGCCTGGCTGTCGCGAGCGCCGCCTGAACAGCGTCCGAAAGAGGTAAAAATGCCTGCGGGTTAGCGGCTGGCGTCGCGTCAGGAGCGTTAGGGGCAGGCGCGAACGCGAGCGGTTTCGATATCATATTGGCGCAAATGTCAACTAAAAAAAGAATTTGTCGATACCACGTGTCTGGTATAATGCATGACTGTTTCATCTTCGCAACACTTATAGAGAAACGTGTCACAGAAATATTTCGATGAAGCCACGGATTTTAACTTATCGGCAGCTTCATAGAAATAAGTTTCACAGAGATACAAAGAGATAAAAATACATGAGCATAAGTACTATTCGTCAAAAGTTTTTTAACTCGTCGCGCAAGACGCGCATCGTTTCAGCATCCGCCGTATTCCTCGCCTTGTGCGCCTTTGGCGCCGCCGGTGTAGCGCCGCTCGCCCCTGACGCGGCAGACTTGCCGGTCAAGTTAATCACCCAGGAATTGTCATTGCCCAATACAGCGACCCTCCAGTCGACCAATGAGGGCGAATCGGAGCAGACCTATATCAGCGAAGAAAAAGTGCGCCCCGGCGACTCGCTGGCAAGCTTGTTGACCCGGCTTGGCGTGGATGATGCCGCAGCGGCGTCGTTCATCAAATCCGACCGCACCGCGCACGATGCGCTGCAGTTAAAGGCGGGCAAAATCGTGCAGGCGCAAATCAATGAAGACGGCGAACTGAAATGGTTAAGCACGGTCGTGGTCGACAACCGCGATAATCCGGTCAAGAATCTGATCATCGCCCGCAACGGCGACAGCTTCAAGGCAACCGAAGCGCCGGCACAATTGGAACGGCGGCTGGAAATGCACTCCGGCGATATCAAATCTTCACTATTTGCCGCTACCGATGCCGCGCAAATACCGGACAGCGTCGCCAACCAGATTGTCGACATGTTTTCTACCGATGTGGATTTTGCATCCGACCTGCGTCAGGGCGACCATTTTGAGGTTGTTTACGAGACCTTTTGGCAAAATGGCGCATTCGTTCGCGCCGGTCGCGTGCTGGCCGGCGAATTCACCAATGCCGGGGCGACTTACCAGTCGGTATGGTACGAAGAACCGGGCTCTAGCCAGGGCGGAAGCTATTACGGGCTCGATGGCAGATCGCTGAAAAAAGCGTTCCTGAAGTCGCCCATTCAATTTACCCGGATTTCGTCCGGTTTCTCAATGCGCATGCATCCCATTCTGGGCATCTGGAAGCAACACAAGGGAGTGGATTTTGCAGCGGCAACCGGTACCCCGATTCATGCGGCCGGCGACGGTGTGGTCGACTTCGTCGGTACCCAAAACGGCTACGGCAATGTGGTTGTCATCAAGCACTGGTCCAACTATTCGACCGCCTATGCGCACATGAGCCACTTTGCTGCGGGCGTGCATAAAGGGACTAAAATCGGCCAAGGCGAAGTAATCGGCTATGTCGGCATGACCGGCTGGGCTACCGGCCCGCACCTGCACTATGAATTCCGTATCAATAATGCGCCGCGCGACCCGATGACCGTCAAGATACCGAATGCGCAACCATTGGCAGGCGTTGAATTGCAACATTTCAAATCCGTGGCAAACGATATGGGACATCGTTTTGCATTGCTGACGCAGAATGCCAAACTGGTGCAACTGGCGGCAAGGTAACCTGATCTGCCTTTTTTAGAAACTTGCGACCAATTTTCGGCTGATTACTATTGAATCCCACTCTTTAGAATCGCAATCTTTATTCATCGGCCTCATGTCAGGCACCAGCCTGGATGGGGTGGATGGGGTACTGGCGGCATTTGACGCCGATAAGGCTCGGATAAGCATGCCGGCCTCAAGCTACATCGCTTTCCCGGCAAGCCTGCGGGCCGACCTGACGGCCTTGCAAACCGCCGGCGACAACGAAATTCATCGCGAGGCCCAAGCAGCCAACCAATTGACGGCGCTATACGCTGAATGCGTACGGCAATTGCTGCAGCAGGCGCAGCTGCCTGCGGGCGCCATTCGCGCCATCGGTTGCCACGGTCAGACCATTCGCCACTGCCCGCATGCCGGCTACAGCAGGCAAACCAATAATCCGGCATTGCTGGCGGAAATGACCGGCATCGACGTGATTGCCGATTTTCGCAGTCGCGATGTCGCAGCCGGCGGGCAAGGCGCGCCGCTGGTGCCTGCATTCCATCAAGCGTTATTTGCCAAAGACCATGCCGTTCGCGTGGTTGCCAATATCGGCGGCATGACTAATATCAGCGTTCTGAACGATGGCGGCGGCAACAGCGGAAACAGTGCAATCGGCTTCGATACCGGTCCCGGCAACGTATTGATGGATGCATGGGCTGCACAACATCTGGGGCAAGCTTTCGATGCCGGCGGCACCTGGGCGGCTAGCGGCACATTACTGCCGGAATTATTGAACCTGCTGCTCGACGAACCGTTTTTTGCGCTCGAACCGCCGAAGAGCACCGGCCGCGATCTGTTTAATGCGGGTTGGCTGGCAGGGCGCTTGTCGGCATTCGGCCATGCCTCACCGGCAGACGTGCAAGCAACGTTGACGGCACTCACCGCACAAACGCTGGCTGATGCCATCGCGACGCACGCGCGCGGCGCAGAAGCAATTTATGTCTGCGGCGGCGGCGCCTGCAATATGGAATTGTTACGGCAATTGAAACTGGCGTTATCCAGGCACCGGATTGCCGCAAGCCTGGCGACTACGGAAGCGCTCGGCGTGTCACCGAATCATGTGGAAGCATTGGCCTTTGCGTGGCTTGCACAGCGCTTCGGCGCCCGCCTGCCTGGCAACCTGCCAGCAGTAACCGGGGCGCGCGGCCTGCGGGTATTGGGCGCGCTCTACCCGGCCTGACCTTACAACCTCAGGAAAATGACGAACCGCAACCGCAGGTAGTCGTTGCATTCGGATTCTTGATGACGAACTGAGCGCCTTCCAAGTCATCCTTGTAATCGATTTCGGCGCCCACCAAATATTGGTAGCTCATCGAATCGATCAGCAAATGCACGCCATTCTTGGTCATCGTTGTGTCGTCTTCATTGACGATTTCATCAAACGTAAAGCCATACTGGAAGCCGGAACATCCTCCTCCTTGCACGAAAACCCGGAGCTTCAGGTCGGGATTTCCTTCTTCCTCGATCAGTTGGGCAACTTTCGCTGCTGCACTGTCGGTAAAGACTATCGGGGCTGCCATTTCAGCAATTGCATTCATTTCCATCTCCTGCGGACCAATAAGTAATTATTATAGTCGTTTCTCACAAGTCAAGTGCGCGATGCGTCCGGCTTGGGCTGACGCCCGGGTCGACGATACGATGCGCGAAAAAAAACGCCGGGGCGATGCCCGGCGTTTTTCTTGACGCAATACTGATTAACGCTTGGAGAACTGCTTAGCGCGGCGTGCTTTACGCAAGCCGACTTTCTTACGCTCGACTTCACGCGCATCGCGGGTAACGAAGCCTGCTTTAGCCAATTCAGGCTTCAGCGTTGCATCGTAGTCGATCAATGCGCGCGTGATGCCGTGGCGAACTGCGCCGGCCTGGCCGGATTCGCCGCCGCCATTCACGTTGACCATAATATCGAAACGCTCGACATTGTTAGTCAGCACAAGTGGTTGGCTGATGACCATCAAACCGGTTTCACGCGAAAAATACTCGTTTGCAGGCTTGCCGTTGACGACAATTTGGCCGCTGCCGGATTTGATGAAGACGCGAGCCACTGCACTCTTGCGACGGCCGGTTCCGTAGTTGTAGTTACCGATCATGTCTATTCCTTAGAGTTCAAGTGCTTTGGGTTGCTGTGCCGTATGCGGATGAGTTGCTTCCGCATATACTTTCAGCTTCTTGATCATCGCATAGCCAAGCGGTCCCTTGGGCAACATGCCCTTGACTGCTTTTTCCAGCGCCCGGCCCGGAAAACGCTGTTGCATTTTCAGGAAATTGGTTTCATAAATTCCGCCTGGATAACCGGAGTGACGGAAATAGGTGCGTTCAGTTGCCTTGTTGCCGGTCACACGCAGTTTACCTGCATTGATCACAACGATAAAATCGCCCGTATCGACGTGCGGAGTAAATTCTGGTTTGTGTTTGCCGCGTAGTCGGAGTGCCACTTCGCTGGCAACACGTCCGAGGACTTTGTCCGTCGCGTCAATCACGAACCAGTCGCGCTTGACCTCGTGGCCCTTAGCGGAAAAGGTTTTCATGATGACTTCCTTACTGGATTAACTTGCAAAAATGGTGGTTCCATAAGCGCACACCACGCACTGCACTGGCGTGACGCTTGCAGACTCTCCCTTGTTATTTCTCCCTAAACAAACGGAAGAACCTAAAATTATAACCTTTTCAATGACTTGGCGTCAAATTTAATGTAAAAAAAACCCGATACGATCCGTGTATCGGGTTTGAATCCACACCAAGGGGGTGGAGGAGACATACTTGACGGTTACTGCTCTGCATCGATCAACCGGCATCGACCATCTAAAATCAATATAGCAAATACAATGGTGCATTGCAATGTCATTTATCACCAAAAGTATTATTTTCACGACACTATTAAATAATTTAACTATCTATTGTTTAAAATCAAATAGTTATGATTGCCATTACTAGTACAAGTTTACATTAACTTAACACTCAGCCAATGTTGCACTGCATTAACAATCTCTTACATTGCCCCCCCTGCTGCTAAACAATTGCCCCGATATAGGCAGCGGGAACTAAGTTACAATAGGCTATCGTAACAATGTGAGGAGCATTATGGAGTGCACAGTACGCTGGGCAGGTTTGTCCGGCATGACTTTTATAGCTGAAACCGGTTCGGGCCACCTGGTGACGATGGATGGCGCGCCCGAAGGCGGGGGACGCAATTTGGCTCCGCGCCCCATGGAAGTGGTATTGGCCGGTACCGGCGGTTGCACCGCCTATGACGTCGTCATGATTCTGCGTAAAAGCGGCCAGGATATTAGCAACTGCGATGTGACGTTAAAGTCGGAGCGTGCCGAAAAAGACCCCAAGGTTTTTACCAAAATTCATTTCCACTTCACCGTGCATGGTCGCAACTTGAAAAGCAGTCTGGTTGAGCGTGCAATCAAATTGTCGCATGAGAAATATTGCTCAGCATCGATCATGCTCGAAAAGACAGCAGAAATAACACACTCGTTTGAGATTGCAGACAGCGCCGCAACCGGCGCGGCCACCTGATAATCTATAAATAGTAGGCGGTGGTCGTCATCACTTTAGCCATCGCCCGCATGACCGCCCGCACCGGCAGTGGCACTTCCGATGCGCCCAATGCGGCGGCGGCAGCGCCGTGCGCCACTTCATCGTCACGCATTTGCTCGACAATCGCCCTGGATTTGGCATCCTGCTTTGGCAGGTCCTGCAAATGCTGCTCCAGGTGCGCCTCAACCTGACGCTCAGTCTCCACCACGAAACCCAGGCTGTGCGCATCGCCGCAACGCGCTGCCACGGCGCCCAAGACATAGGCCCCGGCATACCAGAGAGGATTCAGCAAACTAGGGCGCGAACCAAAATCGCGCAAGCGTTGCGCGGTCCATGCCAGATGATCCTCTTCTTCGCGTCCGGCATCGGCAAATTGCCGCTTCAGCTCTGCATTTTTGGAAAACCGCCCCTGCGATTCATATAATGCCTGCGCGCATACCTCGCCGACATGGTTGACGCGCATTAGCCCGGCGCTATGGCGCTGTTCGGCGCTATCCAGCAATTCATCGGCGATACGCAGAGCGGGATTGGGGCGCGTAGCCGAGAACACGCCGCAGCACACCCGTAGCGTTTTATCAAAATCGCCTATTAAAGTATCGATGCCATTCATTTTCTTAATCTCTATAACCAAAATCCATAACAATCCCTATCCCTTGCTGCGTACAGCATGAGGCCCTTTCGGTACACCATTTTATGCGGTCATGATACCTGTTTTTGGCGAAGCAATTTTATTTGCAGCTCAAGCTTTAAAAGTCTATAGTGAAAATTGATTTGGTAGCGCTTGACCTAGATCAAAATGGCAGGGAGCAGACTATCTATACTTATTTACGCTTCAGATTGTTGTCGTATCGCGCCGGATAAAAAAGCGGCAAGCGGTGCGATCAGCGTGCATTCCCTCCAACGAGGGCGCTAAGTGTGTGACTGCCGCCGCTATGGTAGCCGGCAGGATAACAGGAGATAGCATTGCAACCTACCAACACCGCCGATCCGGCCTATTTTCACAAAGTCGTCGATTGCCAATGGGCCTGCCCGGCCCACACACCGGTTCCAGAGTACATCCGTTTAATCGGGCAAGGTCGCTACAGCGACGCTTACATGGTCAACTGGGTGTCGAACGTCTTTCCCGGCGTGCTCGGGCGCACCTGCGACCGGCCTTGCGAGCCTGCCTGCCGCCGTGGCCGGGTCGAGGAAAGCAATGGCGCGCATCCCGAACCGGTAGCAATCTGCCGCCTCAAGCGCGTAGCCGCCGATAGCAAGGGCGACGTCAAATCCCGCATGCCTGCCATTGCCGCCAAAAATGGCAAGCGCATCGCCTGCGTGGGCGCCGGACCGGCTTCGCTGACCGTGGCGCGCGACCTCGCTCCCCTGGGTTATGCGATAACCATATTCGATGGCGAGGCCAAGGCCGGCGGCTTCATGCGCTCGCAGATTCCGCGTTTTCGCTTGCCGGAATCTGTCATTGACGAGGAAACCGGTTATATCCTGGATATGGGCGTCGAGTTCAAGGGCGGCCAGCGGGTCGACTCCATGCTGGGTCTGTTAACGGAAGGTTATGACGCCGTGTTTGTCGGTTGCGGCGCGCCGCGCGGACGCGACCTGGATATTCCGGGGCGCTGGCAAAACACGGAGAATATCCACATTGGCATCGACTGGCTGGCTTCGGTATCGTTTGGCCACATCACCAGCATCGGCCAGAAGGTCATTGTTTTGGGCGGCGGCAATACGGCGATGGATTGCTGCCGTTCGGCCCGGCGCCTTGGCAGCACCGATGTGAAGGTCATTGTGCGCAGCGGCTTCGAAGAGATGAAAGCCTCGCCCTGGGAAAAGGAAGACACGCTGCATGAAGGCATCCCCATCCTGAATTTTCATGTCCCCAAATCCTTCGAGCACGATGCAAACGGCAAGCTCACCGGCATGGTGTTTGAAATTGTCAAGGCAGTGTATAACGACAAAGGCAAGCGCAGCCTGCTGCCGACCGGCGAACCGGACGTGCTGGTCGAATGCGATGCGGTATTGATTGCCGTGGGTCAGGAAAATGCCTTCCCCTGGATCGAAAGCAATGCCGGCATTGAATTCGATAAATGGGGCTTGCCGGTACTGGTGGAAAACACCTTTCAGTCCACGCTGCCAAGCGTGTTTTTCGGCGGCGACGCGGCTTACGGCCCCAAAAACATTATTACTGCGGTGGCGCACGGCCATGAAGCAGCAGTGTCGATCGACCTTTTCCTGCAAGGAGCGGACATTCGCCAACGTCCGGCTCCGAGAACCAACCTGATGTCCACCAAAATGGGCATCCATGAGTGGAGCTACCATAACGAGGTATCGGGGGACACCCGCTTCAAGGTGCCTTGGGCCAAGGCCGAGCTGGCGCTGGCCAGCATCCGGGTGGAAGTGGAACTGGGTTTCGACGCCGCCACCGCGTTCAAGGAAGCGAGCCGCTGCCTGAACTGCGACGTGCAGACCGTATTCAACCGGCAAACCTGCATTGAATGCGATGCCTGCGCGGATATCTGTCCGATGGATTGCATTACTTTTACCGCCAACGGTGATGAGACGGATTTACGGACCCGACTCAAGGCTCCTGCAACGCACCTGGCGCAAGACCTCTACGTGTCCGGCGCATTGAAAACCGGGCTGGTGATGGTCAAAGATGAAGATGTCTGCCTGCACTGCGGTCTGTGTGCCGAGCGCTGCCCCACCGGAGCGTGGGATATGCAGAAATTTTTGCTGAACACCGCACAAGCCGGACCGCAGCGCGGTGACGGCACAACAACGCAGCGCACACTGGAGGCCGCATGAACCGCATAGAAGCTGTCAATGACTTTGTCATCAAGTTCGCCAACGTCAACGGCTCCGGTTCGGCGTCTGCCAACGAGTTGTTTGCCAAGGCCATCATGCGCATGGGCGTGCCGGTGAGTCCGCGCAATATTTTTCCCAGCAATATTCAGGGCATGCCGACCTGGTACGAAGCGCGCGTGTGCGAAAAGGGCTATCTGGGCCGGCGCGGCGGCGTCGACATGATGGTCGCCATGAACCCGCAGACCTGGGATACCGATATAGCCGAGATCCAGAGCGGAGGCTACCTGTTTTATGACAGCACCCGGCCGATTCCGGAATCGAAGTTCCGCAAGGACATCGAAATTATCGGCATACCCTTGACCGAAATCAGCAATAACGCCTATTCGCAGCCGCGCGAACGGCAACTGTTCAAAAACATCATCTACGTAGGCGCGTTGTCGGTATTGCTCGACGTCGAAGCCGACGTGTTCGAGACGCTCTTTGCCGAACAGTACCGGGGCAAGGAGATGCTGCTCGGCTCCAACCTGCGCGCCTTGCACTTGGGACGCGATTACGTCAAGGCCAACCTGAAGGCGCCGCTGGGCATCCGGGTGCAGCGCGCCGACAAGGTCGGCAATCAGATATTCACCGACGGCAACAGCGCGGCGGCGCTCGGCTGCGTATACGGCGGCGCCACGGTGGCGGCCTGGTATCCGATCACACCGTCGTCATCGGTTCCCGAAGCCTTCCAGAAGTATTGCGACAAATTCCGGATAGAGACGGAAACCGGGCGGCACAAAGTCGCTATCGTGCAGGCGGAAGACGAGCTGGCTTCCATCGGCATGGTGGTGGGCGCCGGATGGAACGGCGCGCGGGCCTTCACTGCCACCTCCGGCCCCGGCATCTCGCTGATGTCCGAGTTCATTGGCCTCGCTTACTTTGCCGAGATTCCGGTCACGATCATCAACGTGCAGCGCGGCGGCCCTTCCACCGGCATGCCCACCCGCACGCAACAATCGGATTTACTCGCTTGCGCGTACGCCTCGCATGGCGATACCAAGCATGTTCTGCTATTTCCCGAAGACCCGCATGAGTGTTTTCTGCATTCGGCGGCAGCGCTGGACCTGGCCGACCGTCTGCAGACGCCCATCTTTGTGATGACCGATCTCGACATCGGCATGAATCAGCGCCTGTGCAAGCCGTTTGTGTGGAACGATGCAGGCGAATACGACCGCGGCAAAGTCATGACGGCGGAAGAACTTGAAGCGGGCAAGGATTTTGGCCGTTACAAGGACGTGGACGGCGACGGCATCCCGTGGCGCACGCTGCCCGGCACGCACCCGACGCTCGGCAGCTTTTTCACGCGCGGCACCACGCGCGACCCCTACG
>JBIODP010000044.1:0-12456 GCA_044445195.1 Burkholderiales bacterium
TTACCGAATTCTGGACCGAGCTGGGTCAGAATGTCGCGCTGTTCGAAAAATATAAGGCGTTGAAAGCAAGCGCGGATTATCCGTCGCTTTCTGCTGCACGCAAAAAGATCGTTGAAAATGCGCTGCGCGATTTCCGTCTCGGCGGCGCCGAGCTGCCGGAAAATCAGAAGCAGCGCTATGCGGAAATCCAGGAGGCGGCGGCCGCGCTGAGCACCAAATTTTCAGAAAACATCCTGGATGCCACCAACGATTACGCGCTGTTTGTGGAAGACGAATCGGCGTTGTCGGGTTTGCCGGACGACGCCAGGCACGCGGCCCGCTCTGCCGCAGAAAAGGACGGCAAGCAGGGATACAAATTTACGCTGCGCTTCCCGTCCTATTTCCCGGTGCTGCAATATGCCGACCAACGCAGCTTGCGCGAAACCATTTATCGCGCCAACGCCACCAAGGCATCCGAGCTCGGCGGCAAACCGGAGTGGGATAATACGCAGAACATCGTCGACATATTGACACTGCGCGACGAAGAATCCAGACTCCTCGGGTACCGGAACTTTGCAGAGGTTTCGCTGGTGCCGAAAATGGCGGAGACGCCGGCGCAAGTGATCGGCTTCATGGAAGATCTGGCGCAACGCGCCCGCCCTTATGCCGAACGGGATCTGGCCGAATTGAAAGCCTTTGCCAAGGACCAACTCGGCATCGAACAACTTGAAGCATGGGATATCACTTACGCCAGTGAAAAATTGCGCGAACAGCGCTATGCGTTTTCCGAGCAGGAAGTAAAGCAGTATTTTCCGGAACCGACGGTCATTGATGGCTTGTTCCGGCTGGTGCAAACCTTGTTTGCGGTGCAAATCAAGCCGGATACGGCAACGGTCTGGCATCCGGACGTTAAATTTTTCAGGATTGAAAAAGACGGTCAACTGGTCGCCCAGTTTTACCTTGACCTCTATGCCCGCAGCGGCAAACGCAGCGGCGCCTGGATGGACGATGCGCGCGGCCGCCGCCATTTATCGGTTGGCGGCACGCAAACCCCGGTCGCCTACCTCACCTGTAATTTCACCGAACCGGCCAGGGTTGACGGCAAGCTGAAACCGGCGCTGTTTACGCACGACGAAGTCATCACCCTATTCCATGAATTTGGCCACGGCCTGCACCACATGCTGACCCAGGTCGACGAACTGTCCGTATCGGGAATTTCCGGCGTCGAATGGGACGCGGTCGAACTGCCGTCTCAATTCATGGAAAATTTCTGCTGGGAGTGGGAGGTGCTGCAGCACATGACCGCGCATGCCGATAGCGGCGCCGCCTTACCCCGCGCCCTCTACGACAAGATGATCGCCGCCAGGAATTTCCAGTCGGGCCTGCAAACATTGCGCCAGGTTGAATTCGCGCTATTCGATATGCACTTGCACTATGACTATCAGCCATCCGGCGCAGACAGCGTGCAACAGGTGGCAGATCGGGTCCGGGCACAGGTTGCCGTCATCGTGCCGCCGGCGTTCAATCGATTTCAACACTCATTTAGCCATGTTTTTTCCGGCGGATATGCAGCCGGTTACTATAGTTACAAATGGGCTGAAGTGCTGTCGGCAGATGCCTATAGCGCCTTTGAAGAAGCCGCCGTTGCAAACGGTAATATACTATCCACGGAAGTCGGCGAGAAGTTTCAGCGGGAGATTCTCGCCGTGGGCGGTTCGCGCCCCGCAATCGAATCTTTCAAGGCATTCCGCGGCAGAGAACCAAAGATCGATGCATTATTGCGGCACAGTGGGATGACATCCTGACCATGTCACCCTCAACAATGAAATCAGAGGGACAAACATGAACCGCGACAAGGCTGCATGGCTATCCGGGCTAATACCGTTGCTCATCATGGCGAGCGCCCACGCGCAAACGTATAAATGGGTTGCGCCGGATGGCAGCGTCACCTACAGCGATAAGCCGCCGCCGGCGTCCATTTCCAAAGTCGAGCAAAAATCCTACGCAGAGGGGCCGTCGCTGGCAAATTTGCCCTACGCCTTGTCGGAAGCCGTGAAAAACAACCCGGTGACCCTGTATACCGCGCCGAATTGCGCGCCATGCGATGCCGGCCGCACCCTGCTCAACGCGCGCGGCATACCGTACTCTGAAAAAACAGTTACCAGCAACAATGACATCGAGCGCGTGCGGCAGATTGCCGGCAGTAACCAGTTGCCGGTCATGATGGTCGGCCACAACAAGCAGGTAGGGTTTGAAGCGGGTGGGTGGGGAAATGCGCTCACGACGGCAGGCTACCCGGCCACCAGTCAATTGCCGAATAGCTACCGCAATCCGGCGCCTGTGCCGGTGGCGCCGCCCGCAGCCAGCCCGTCGAAAACCAATAGCGCAGGCAATCCGGCAGACACCGGAAAAAAAGGCATACCGACGCCGCCACCACCGCTCGGCAATCCTCCGCCTGGCTTCCAGTTCTGAATCCGATGACCATGACACGCATCGATTTTCACAGCAACGTGCCCGACAAGATCGCGTACGCTTGCCGCCTGGTGCGCAAGGCGCGCGCCGCCAATTGCAATATCGTCCTGTTTGTTGAAAATCGCGCGCGACTTGACGCGCTGGACGAAGCGCTCTGGACATTTTCGGATATGGACTTTTTACCGCACGCGATAGCGGACGATGCGCTTGCCGCCGATACACCGGTGGTGCTGACCGATAACGATCAGGCGGCGTTGCCGCACCACCAGGTGTTAATTAACCTGTCGGCCGCCACCCCCGGTCACTTCGCGCAATTCGAGCGCATGTTCGAAGTAGTCTCCGCCGACGCCGACGACACGTCGGCCGGTCGTGAGCGTTTTCGTTTTTATCGGCAACAGGGCTACCCGTTGACTCACTATGACTATGCTGCAGAGAGAACATGAGTAATTCCGCATTCGACGCCGGAATTCCGGTGCTGACCGAAATCATTCACGCGGCCGAACTCGATGCCGCCTCCGTATCGCAAAACCGAGAGGAACGGCAAGAGCATCTTGAGGCTGCCGACGCAGCGCCCATTGACGGCTGGCTTAATGAGGAATGGAATCGCCTGGAGCGAAAAATCGGCGGGCGCATACTGGATCAAGTCATGGTACGCCTTGAAGCGGATATCGAAGAACGCATCAGGGATGCCTTGGCAGACATTTTACAAACGACGGCCGACAGCCTCGCTGCCGACATTCGGCAAACATTACAGCACACGCTGCACGAAGTGATCTTCCAGGCGGTCAGGGACGAGATTATTGAAATGCAGACGAGTGCAAAATAATTTTTGTCTTTTAAAACATAAAGATCGAAAAGCGCCTTAGCGGAGATCGCCATGAAAGTGATTGTATTGGGCGCCGGAATCATCGGCACGGCGTCAGCCTGGTTTTTGAACAAGGCCGGACACGATGTCACGGTGATCGACCGCCAACCCGGCGCTGCGCAGGAAACCAGTTTTGCCAACGGCTGCCAGATCTCGGTTTCGCATGCAGAGCCTTGGGCCAATCCGGCTGCGCCGATGAAGATATTGAAGTGGCTGGGCCGGGAAGACGCGCCGCTGCTTTATCGCTTCCGCGCCGAATGGCTGCAATGGAAATGGGGCATGCATTTCCTGCGCGAGTGCATGCCCGCGCGCACGGCCTGGAATATTCGCCAAATCGTGGCGCTGTCGGAATACAGCCGCCAAACGCTGCAAGCGGTGCGCGCCGACACCGGTATCGACTACGATTGCCGAACGCGCGGTATCCTGCATTTTTACACCGACGAAAAAGATTTTGAAGCTTCCTTGCCTGTAGCCGCGCTTCTGCGCAAACTCGGCTGCCCTCGCCAGTCGATTAGCGCCGACGAAGTGATCGCCGTCGAACCCGCGTTGAGCAGCATCCGCGACAAAATCGTCGGCGGCGATTTTACGGCGAGCGATGAGTCCGGCGATATTTATAAGTTCACGACCGGATTGGCCGATAAAGCGTCCCAGGCCGGCGTCGATTTCCGTTTCAATACCACCGTGACGCGTTTATTGATCGACGGCGCCGGGGCGGCAGCCAGAATCGCCGGGGTCGAAACGATCGATGCCGAAGGCCGTTATCGGGTATTGCCTGCAGATGCATTCGTGATGGCGATGGGCAGCTTTTCAACGCCTCTGCTCAAACCGCTGGGCATCGATTTATTGGTTTATCCGGGCAAGGGATATTCGGCGACCTTCCCGATTGTCGATTCCAGCGCGGCGCCCTCGGTATCATTGCCGACGACGGCTACAAACTGGTGACGTCCCGCCTCGGCAACCGCCTGAGGGTAGCCGGCACCTGCGAGTTGAACGGCTATACGCGCGAGCTCAACTCCACCCGTTGCGAAACGATTACGCGCCGCACCCGCGAATTGTTTCCGCATGCCTGCGACTACGACCAGCCGGATTACTGGACCGGATTGCGCCCCCTGACGCCCTCCAACGTTCCTTACATCGGCAAAACGAAATACAGCAACCTGTTCTTGAATACCGGACACGGAACGCTGGGTTGGACCATGGGTTGCGGCTCCGGCCGCGCGCTGGCCGACATCGTCTCCGGGCATCGTCCGGATGTCGATTTTGCATTCACGGGCATGCCGCATCGCCTGTCCGCTTCGTCCTTCAAAGTACAACAGGTCTGACGTCGTTTAAAATAATTAAATGAATGGTATCGATCGTGTTACCGTAAGCTTTTTTCTTTTCCATACTCAGGAGGATATTCATGCAGCTTAAGACGATAAAAATGATTCCGCTGGCCTGCGCCATGGCGTTTGCATTGGCAGGCACGGTTTCAGCTCAGGAACAAATCGTCAAAATCGGCCATGTCGCCCCAACCACCGGCCCCGATTCTCATATGGGCAAGGACAATGAAAACGGCGCCAGAATGGCAATCGACGATCTGAATGCCAAGGGCTTCACGATCGGCGGCAAAAAAGTGAAATTCGAACTGATGGCGGAAGACGATGCTTCCGACCCCAAACAAGGCACTGCCGCGGCACAAAAACTGGTCGACGCCAAAGTCAACGGCGTGATCGGTCATCTGAACTCCGGCACCACTATTCCGGCCTCGAAGATTTACTTCGACGCGGGCATTCCGCAAATCTCCCCGTCCGCCACCAATCCAAAATATACGCGCCAAGGCTTTAACACTGCCTTCCGCGTATGCGCGAACGACGGCCAGATTGGCGGCACGCTGGGCCGCTATGCGGTTCAGGAATACAAAGCCAAAAAAATTGCGGTGATTGACGATGCAACCGCATACGGCCAGGGTATTGCCGTCGAGTTTACCAAAAGCGCAAAAAGCAAATCGGCCGATATCGTTGCAATGGAACATACCACCAACAGGGCAACCGACTTCAATGCGATCCTGACCAAGATCAAGGGCACCCATCCAGACCTTATCTTCTTCGGCGGCATGGATGCGGTCGCCGGCCCGATGCTGCGTCAAATGAAAACCTTGGGCATCAATGCCAAATTCATGGGCGGCGACGGTATCTGCACCGAAGAAGCGATGTCGAGGCTGGCCGGCGATGCGATGGCAGACGGTCAAGTTACCTGCGCAGAAGCGGGCGGCGTTGCGGTATCCGGCAAAAAAGCGCTGGCAGACTGGAAAGCAATCTATAAAAAGAAATTCGGCATCGATGTCGAAAACTACGCGCCGTATGTCTATGATGCCGTCATGACCATGGCTGAGGCAATGAAAAATGCAGGTTCCGCAGAACCCGCGAAATATTTGCCCTTCCTTGCCAAGGTGAAATACAAAGGCGTCACCGGCAATATCGAGTTCGACCAGAACGGCGACATGAAAAATGGCGCCATGACGCTGTATACCTATAAGCGCGGCAAACGCGAAGAAATAGCGGTCATGCACTAAACTGTCAGGCTGGATGCAACAGACGTGAGGGAGTACCCGCTTATGGAAAAATTAAAAGAGTACCTGTCCAAGCATTTCGAGCAGACATTTGTGCTGCTGATTTTGCTGGGAACCAGTGCGCTGAATTATTTTATCCCCTACAAAATTGCATTCCTGAATTTCTATTTTCTGCCGGTTATTCTTGGCGCCTATTATCTTGGGCAACGGCGCGCCATGCTGGGGGCGCTATTTTGCCTATTGATGGTGACGGGTTATATGATGCTGGACCCCATCGTCTTCATCACAGACAATTCGCGGGAGGGGGTTTACCTGCATTTAACCATCTGGGGCGGTTTTCTGGTTCTCGCCGGAGCAGTAGTCGGCAAACTCCAGGAAAATCTGAGCAAGGAAGTATCCAATGCATTGCAGCTGAACCGGCAACTGGAGCAGAGCCAGCAGGAATTAAATGACACCAATACCCAATTGCGCGACAGCAATCAGAACCTGGAAGAGCGCGTGCAGGAACGCACGCTGGAACTGCAACAGTCCAAATCGGCGGTGGAAAGCCTGAAGTCCAAACTCGAAACTGTGCTTTACAGCACAATGGACTCGGCTGTGGTCAATTTGATGATTGAAGGGCGCTTGCGCAACGAGAAGCGGCTGATGAGCGTGATGTTCGTCGATCTGGTCGGTTTTACTTCTTACGCGGAAAACATCGAGCCGGAAAATGTGGTGTCCGACCTGAACCGCTATTTGCAGGATATGGAACCCGTGATGCGCGCCTATCACGGGCATATCGATAAATATCTGGGCGACGGAATCATGTGCGAATTCGGCGCGCCGCACGAATTTGCCATGCATCGCCTGATGTCCGTCACCTGCGCCTTGTCCATGCAAAAAAAGTTGACCGAGCGCTCGCATCCGTGGCAGATGCGCATCGGCATTGCCTCCGGCGCAGCCATTGCCGGCCTGATCGGCGGCTCAACCCGCCAGACCTACACAGCCATCGGCGATATCGTGAACCTTGCAGCCCGGCTGGAGCAGAATTGCACCCCGGGGCGCATACTGATAGACCGCTATACGCATGAAGATGTCCAGCAGTATTTTGAAACGCGCAAACTGCGCGTTTTATCCACCCGCAAGGATCTTGATCTTCACAAAGAACAGGAATTGGAAGAACTGACACAGGAAATTATCAATCGGCCCGATGACGCTGAGTTGCATTACCGGATAGGAAAAATCCATTTGCAGATCCAGGAACCGCTTGAGGCATTGGAATCTTTTAAAAAGGCCCTGCAACTGGATCCGAAAAGCGACATGTTCAAAATTGCCTATGCAGAAGCGGATCTGAAAGTAAAAGAAGACGAAAAAATCAGCGTGAAAGGCAAGCACAAGCGGGTTGAAGCTTTTGAGGTTATCGGCAGGAAAGACCCGCTGAAAAATCGAAACAAGATACCGCAAGCCTTATACGACAAATACCAGCATATCGGTAACGAAATCGACATTCCGGAAGATATCACCTTGCCATCCGAAGCGCTGGATGGGAGCATCGGCCAGTCTCGCGTCGTGGCTGCCTTGTCGTTTATTCTGGCGGATAATCTGCCGGAGTGCGCGGGGTTATCCGGAAGTGAGAAGCGCGACATTCTGCAGGCCGGTTTCCTTGCCGATATCGGCAAGGAACTGATCCCGGCCAATTTGCGCAATCGCCGCGGCGGACTTTCCGCCGGTGAATTTGAAGTGATCCGGCAGCATCCGGAAGAATCGTGCAGGCTGATGCGCAAAATGGGCTACGCTAATCCCGCCGTGCTGAATCTGGTGAAGCATAGCCACGAGCGTTACCGAGGCGGCGGCGGTTATCCCGGCGATGTCGAGGGCGAAGAGATTCCGATGGGTTCACGCATCATCGCTGTCGCCGACGCCTATGATGCCTTAACTTCCTGGCGGCCCTATCGGGAACCATGGGAGCGCCATGCCGCTATTGGAGAAATTAATCGCGAAGTCGAAAAAGGCACATTCGACCCACGGGTAGTAGCGAAATTGGCTGAACTAATAGCCTGATTTAATTACTAATAAGTAATATGCGATAAAGCAGTGGTGTAGTATTTTGATAACGATATGAAGTGTGAATTATGACGTGTGAATTATGACGTGTGTAATATGAAACGTGCCTTGTTAGTGTGCCTGGCGGCCGGTGCTCCGGCTTCTCAAATTGCGATCGGCGCAGAGGCGACTGCCGATTTGGCCAGGGCGAAAAATTGCTTATCTTGCCATTCAATCGCTGCCAAGATTGTCGGCCCGGCTTACCGGGACGTGTCGGCAAAGTATGCCGGTCAAAAAGAGGCGGAAGACAAGCTGGTGCAGAAAGTATTAAAGGGCGGCAGCGGCGTCTGGGGTGTCGTGCCTATGCCATCCAATGCACAGGTGACCGAAACGGAAGCGCGCATGCTGGTCAGGTGGGTGCTAACGCAAAAATAAGTTGCAAGTTGTGGCAGGTAAAATACTCTTCAGAGCATTTTAGTTGAAGGAACCAAAGGAAACGCCATGCGGATCATCATCATTCTTGTTTTAGTTATAGCGTTAAGGTTTTTTGAGGTGGGCCCGTTTGCCAGCCTGTCATGGTGGTGGATTGGCGGTTTGATGGTGGCGGCATTCATCTGGTTTGAATTTATCGAGCGCCTGCTTGGTTTGGACCAACGCACATCGCACGACAAGCTGGAAAAAGCACGGGAAGAACGCGTGAAAAAAACGTTCAGGTAGCAATGAACATGCCGCAAAAATGCGGCATGTTTGTGCTTGTTGAAGTGCCTGTCACCGTGATTTTCAGCACTCGCCGTCGGTAACGGCTCCCTTGCTTGCAGATGACGTCAAGGCGGCAAATTTTGCCAGTACGCCGCGTGTGTAACGCGGTGGCGGCGCGCTCCACTGCGCGCGACGGCGGGCGATTTCCTCATCCGCCACGTTCAGCTGGATCAGTTGCTGGCGCGCATCGATGGTCACCGAATCACCCTCATGCACCAGCGCAATCGTGCCGCCGACATAGGCTTCCGGCGAAACATGCCCGACCACCATGCCCCAGGTCCCTCCGGAAAAGCGTCCGTCCGTCACCAAGCCGACCGATTCGCCCAGCCCTTTGCCGATGATCGCCGCAGTAGGCGCCAACATCTCCGGCATACCGGGAGCGCCTTTCGGCCCCAGATAGCGCAACACCAATACATCGCCCGGCTTGATCCGGTCTGCCAGAATCGCATCCATCGCAGAATATTCATCGTCAAACACGCGCGCCGGACCGGTAATGACCGGATTCTTCAAACCGGTAATTTTGGCAACGCATCCTTCGGTCGATAAATTCCCCTTCAAAATGGCCAGATGCCCCTGTTTATATAAAGCCTTGTCAATCGGCATGATCACGTTCTGATCGGCAGGCGGCGCGTCCGGAACATGCGCCAACTCCTCAGCCAGGGTACGGCCGGTGATCGTGATGCAATCGCCATGCAGCAAGCCGGCGTTCAGCAGCAATTTCATGACTTGCGGAATGCCGCCGGCCTGATGCAAATCGGTAGCCACGTATTGACCGGACGGTTTCAGGTTGCACAGAACCGGAACGCGCAAACGGACCCGTTCGAAATCGTCGATGGTCCACTCTACTTCTGCAGCATGCGCAATCGCCAGATAGTGCAGCACGGCATTAGTCGAGCCGCCGGTTGCCATAATCACGGCCACCGCGTTTTCGATTGCGTTGCGCGTGACGATGTCGCGCGGCTTCAAGTCGGCCTTGATGGCCTCCACCAGCACCCGTGCCGACTCGGCGGCCGAGCCGGTTTTTTCGTCATCGGGGTTTGCCATCGTGGATGAATACAGCAACGACATGCCGAGCGCCTCAAACGACGACGACATCGTATTGGCGGTATACATGCCGCCGCATGACCCGGTGGACGGGCAGGCATTGCGTTCAATGCCGTCGAAATCTTCTTGCGACATGCGGCCGGCGGTAAACTCGCCCACTGCCTCAAACGCCGAAACGATAGTCAGATCCTTGCCTTTCCAGTGACCCGGCTTGATGGTGCCGCCGTACACATAAATACCGGGCACGTTGGTCCGCAACAGCCCTATCATGCCGCCCGGCATATTCTTGTCGCACCCGCCTATTACCACGCAACCGTCCATCCATTGGCCATTGACCGCCGTTTCAATGCAATCGGCGATCACTTCGCGGGAAATCAGCGAGTATTTCATGCCTTCGGTACCCATCGACATGCCGTCTGAAATCGTCGGCGTGCCGAATACCTGCGGGTTGGCGCCCGCCGTTTTGATGGTCGCAATCGCGATGTCGGCCAGCTTTTGCAATCCTGAATTACAGGGCGTAATGGTCGAATGGCCGTTGGCGACGCCGACCATCGGCTTGTCGAAATCTTCCTTCTCATAGCCCAACGCGTAATACATCGAACGATTCGGGCTGCGAGATACGCCTTGGGTAATATTTTTCGAACGGCGGTTGAATGCCATACTGCCTCCACGCTATGAATTAATATGCAAAAATAATCTGCAAACTTGTGCCACAATCCGTGTCGAATCTAAAACTGAGCCTAAAACGGCCCAAGGCAGAATGAGGTTACAAACTGCTGACCGACACGGCATGCCTTTTTGGAATTTTACGAAAGAAACCATCCATGCTTATTCATCCGATGCCCGACCCCATCGCATTTTCACTCGGCCCCCTGCACGTGCATTGGTACGGCATCATGTACCTGGTGGCTTTTGCGCAATTTCTCGCACTAGGCCGGGTGCGCGTCAGGCAAAATCATATTGCCGCCGCCGGCTGGAAGGTCGAGGACCTCGACGACATGCTATTTTATGGCGTATTGGGAGTGGTGCTCGGCGGACGTCTGGGCGAAGTAATATTATATCATCCGGGTTATTATTTTTCGAATCCATTGGAAATAATCGCGGTGTGGAAAGGCGGCATGTCGTTTCACGGCGGGTTCATCGGCGTGATCGTCGCGATGGCCTTGTGGGGCCGCACGCGCGGGCGCAAGGTAATGGACATCCTCGATTTTATCGCTCCCATGGTGCCGCTCGGCTACGCAGCCGGGCGCATAGGCAATTTCATTAACGCCGAGCTGCCGGGCCGCATGGCAGACCCCAGTTTGCCGTGGGCCATGATGTGGCCGGGCATCGATCACCCGGTGCATCCATCGCCGCTGTACCAGGCATTGGTCGATGGCGTTCTGCTGTTTGTCATCCTGTGGCTGTTTGCGCGCGTGCCGCGCCCCCGCCTGGCGGTAAGCGGCATGTTCTCCCTGCTGTACGGATGCGCGCGCGTCTTCACGGAATTCTTCCGCGTGCCCGATTACGAAGTCAGCTTTGCCGGCATCACGATCTCTGCCGGACAGTTGTGGTCCTTGCCGATGATCGTGTTGGGGATCGTATTATTGGCGATTGCTTACGGTAAACATTCGGCAGACGCCACTTCAGTTAAGGAGTAAGGCGGCCCCAATGTTGCCTATGCTTGATAAAAATCAAACGCGCATGCTTATTCAGCATTTAATATAAAATCCATAACAGCGGCGCCGTATGGCAGCCAATGCGTTGCAGCCGACAGTAATACCGTTGCCGTTCATCGTGGTCACGCCGAGAATTTTGCGGCAAGGGCCACACTGCCAAGCGAACGAGGAGAGAGATCATGCAACGAACGGCGCTAGTCACAGGTGGAACCCGGGGTCTGGGCAAGGCGATTGCCATCGCGCTTCACGCAGCAGGCCATCGCGTTGCCGTCGTCTATCACACCAATACGGATGCCGCAAAAGCGTTTGCGGAGGAAACATCGATACCGGTATTTCAATGGGATGTGGCGGATTTTGAAGCATGCCGCACCGGCGCGGCCCAGGTGGAGCATGAATTCGGCCCGATCGGGATTTTGGTGAATAATGCCGGCATTACCAGCGATACGGTATTGCATCGCATGACCCCCGATCAATGGTGGCGGGTCATTAATACCAATCTTGGCTCGATGTTCAATATGTGCCGCAACGTTGTCGAAGGCATGCGGGAACGCAGCTTCGGCCGCATCGTGAATATCAGTTCAATCAACGGCCAAAAAGGCCAAGTCGGCCAAACCAACTACGCGGCAGCCAAGGCCGGGATAATTGGATTTACCAAGGCGCTGGCGCTGGAAAGTGCGCGCAAGAACATTACCGTCAATGCGATTGCGCCCGGCTACTGCGATACCGACATGGTCGCCAAGGTGCCCGCCGAAGTTTTGCAAACGATCATCGCCGGCATTCCGATTGGGCGCCTGGGCACACCGACGGACATCGGGCGCATGGTAGCCTTCCTCGCCGACGACGCCGCCGGATTCATTACCGGCGCTACCTTTGACGTGAACGGCGGGCAGTACATGGGCTAGCGCCGGGGACTCACTAAAAAAAACCGTAGCTATTGAGCCGCTGGCGCGAGTGCGGAGTGCGTTTTGGGGAAAGATCGCGTCTGCAAGTAGACGGGCTCATTACCGGTGACTACTTGCGCCATGCGCATTCCACTCGGACTTCATTGGATCGCTCGCGCTGTCTCTTTCCCCAAAACGCACTCCGCACTCGCGCCAGCGGCTGAA
>JBIODP010000045.1:0-12428 GCA_044445195.1 Burkholderiales bacterium
CAAGGCTATTGTTGATGATCCATGCCCAAGGCTCGATGCCGGCGCGACGCAAATCGGCTTGCAGGCCGGCCGCTTCCAGCACCGGAGTGGTTTCGGCCAACGTCACGATCAGCACCTTGGTTTGGCTGGCGTCCTGCAACTGCATCATCGGCGTGACGAGGAGTGAACCCTTTTCGCCGGTCAGCCTGGTTACCTCGCGGTGATAGGCGCCTGTTGCATCGAGCAGCAGCAGCGTGTGCCCGGTCGGCGCGGTATCCATCACGATGAACTTGCTCCCGGCTTCCCGGATAATGCGTGAAAACGCCTGGAATACGGCAATTTCTTCGGTGCAGGGGGAGCGCAAATCCTCTTCCAGCAACGCGCGTTCCCGATCATCCAGATCTTTGCCTTTGGTAGCGAGCACATGCCGGCGATAACGTTCTGTCTCCGCATGCGGATCGATGCGGCTGACGGTCAAATGTGCCACGGAGCACTCCAGAGTCTCGATCAAGTGGGCGGCAGGGTCCGAAGTTGTCAAGTGCACCGGGTAGCCGCGGTTAGCCAACTCGGCCGCTATTGCAGCGGCCAGTGTCGTTTTGCCCACACCGCCTTTTCCCATCAGCATGATCAAGCCATGCCCGTCCGCAGCCAGGCTATCGACCAACGACGCCAGGTCCGGCGCTCGCAGAATTGGAACTGCCGCTGTATCGGTTGGAAAAAATACTGCATCTTCGTTCAGCAAACCACGCAACGCCGGTACCCCGACCAAATTGAAAGACTTCAGAGATACGCGATCGATGGGAAGCTCCGCAAGCCTGCCGGGCAGCGTAGCGAGTGCCGCTTGTTCTCGTTTCCATATTGCCGCTGCAAGCGGATCGCCTGCGGTTTCAGCTTCGGGAAGAATCCCATTAATGACCAGATATTGCTGGGTCAGACCGATGGCCGCCAATTCTTCATGGGTGCGCGCTGCTTCATGCAATGCCGATGATTGTGCGCGGGCTACCAGAACCAAACGGGTGCGTGTACTGTCGGAAAGCGCATCGACAGCGGCCTTGTACTGGGCGCGCTGCTTGGCCAGTCCTGCCAACGGCCCCAGACACGAGGCATCGCCTTTGCCTTCTTCCAGAAAGCCGGTCCATGCACCAGGCAATTGCAACATGCGAATGGTGTGACCGGTGGGTGCAGTATCGAACACGATCGAGTTGTAGGTTTTGAGCAACTCCGGATCAGTCAGCAATTCGGTGAATTCGTCGAATGCAGCAATCTCCGTGGTGCAAGCGCCGGATAATTGTTCCTCAATTCCCTTGATCGTCGCATCCGGCAAGAGTCCGCGCACCGGGCCGACGATGCGGTCGCGATATTGTTGGGCGGCGGCTTGCGGGTCGATTTCCAGCGCAAACAGTCCCGGCACGGCATCCACTGCGGTAATGGCGTTGCCTATCGCGATACCGAACACTTGCCCGACATTGGATGCGGGATCGGTGCTGACCAACAGCACCCGCTGCCCGTTGTCAACCAGCCGGATCGCGGTCGCACAAGCCAGTGACGTCTTTCCAACGCCACCCTTGCCGGTAAAAAACAGGAAAGGCGGAGGATTTTCAAGGAACAGCATGAGAGACTGCTTTAGTGGAAAGTCAACAGCACTTGGAGGAACCGGAACCGCAACAGCCGCCCGGCTCGACCACCACATCAAGCTGACTAATCCCAGCCCAACGCGCCAACTCGGCGCGGCGTGGGTAACGCCCCGTCAAAGCGACTTCCCCATTGACCAGAATCAATGGCAAGCCTTCCTCGCCCGAGCGTTCCAGAAAGCCCTTGACGATGGCATTCTCCGCAAACGCCATCGGTTGTTGCGCAAGATTGAATCGTTCGAGATGCCCCCCTTGCTGCTGCAGCCAACTCGCATCGGCGGCAAAGGCAATCAACTGCTGATCCGCGTCCACGCCGCACACGCCCGAGCTGCAGCACAGGGCAGGATCGAATATCTGAATGGTAGTCATGATGGCATTCTCCTTTAAGCTTCAATGGTGGCGATTTTATCGAGTTCGGCTTTGAGGGCTGCCTTATCGTGTTTAAGCGTTTCCAGCGGCAATGCAAAGAAAACTTCAATGCGGGCGCGCAAGGTCTTGTATGCGCTCATGAAAGCCGCATCGATTTCTTCGTCCGACCCACTGGCGTGTGCCGGATCATCCACGCTCCAGTGCGCGCGCAATACCGGCCCCAGATACGCCGGGCAGGTTTCGCCGGCGGCACTGGCGCAAACCGTGATCACGATGTCCGGTGTGGCCGGCAGCTTGTCCCACGACTTGCTGGCATAACCTTCCGTCGCCATTCCTTCACGGGCCAGTAATGCCAGCGAACGGGGATGCACTTGGCCGGTTGGCTTGCTGCCGGCGCTCATCGCTTTCCAGCCGGCAGGCGCGAGATGATTAAAGATGGCCTCTCCAAGAATCGAACGGCATGAATTACCGGTACAAAGGAAAAGGACTTTCATGACATTTTCTTTTAAATTAACGGATGAATAACGAATAAACTCGGGGAATGTCGAACTGCCCAGGCGACGATATCGCTGAGTTCCGTATTTCGCGCATGTCTCATTGGGTTTCAGCTTTTGCCGCTTCACACGCCGGAGTACAGACCACCACCGGCATGCACGGATTTCCCCCGCAGCAGTTGTCGGTCAAGAACCCTAGTAGGGCATTCATGGTTTCGTAGTTGGCCGCGTAAATGACAAAACGCCCGTCTTGGCGCGGAATGACAAGGTCGGCATGTGTCAGTTCTTTAAGGTGAAACGACAAGGAAGACGGAGGGATGCTCAATTCCTCGGCGATCTTGCTCGCCGCCAACCCTGCTGGTCCGGCTTGCACCAACAAACGATAAACCGCCAAGCGCGAACTTTGCGCGAGCGCGGCTAGTGCAGAGAGGGCATTTTTGGTGTTCATCATAGCGAAATTGACAACATAATTTATATTCTACAATTCCACTATAATGGAATCGTAGAAATTAATCAATGGCCTGATGCACCACCTAATCATTTCATTAAAGCCTAAGGGAAACAACTCCGATTACTGTGGCAACGCCAGATGCATTTTGATTGCATCTTCGACGGCCAACATGTCTGCCTTGGAGAGCGTGCCAAGCTGGCTCTTGAGCCGCAACTTGTCGGCGGCCATGATCTGATCAGCCATTGCCTTGCTGCTTTGTCCACCGAGCGTCACGATAGCTTCGCCGGGATACTGCCGGCCTGTGTTGCTGGTCACGGGCACGACCACCACCCGCCCCAAATTCCGGTTAGCGGCATCATTGCTCACAATCACCGCCGGACGGGTCTTGCGTATCTCGCTGCCTACCGCCGGGTCGAACTCGACCCACCACACTTCACCGCGCTGCATCGGCCATATCTCCAGCAAGGGCGTTGCACCACTCCATCGCTTCGGATTCCCGCGCCTTATCGGCGGCCATGGCCCGGTAGCCGTCATCGAGCGACGTGTCCATCACATGCGGCCTGAGCAAATCTTCAATAAACTGGCTCATTCGCCGCTTGCCGACCGTCCGGTACAGCCCCTCATAAACCGCCTCATCGAGCGTGATTGTCATTCGCTTGTGCATTTTTATCCTCCTAATGCGTTATGCGTATAACGCATTATATCCCGATCGACGCTTGGATGCTGGATTGCTTAGCAAATGCACGTTCATCGCTCATTGTGACTAACCGTTACGCACAGGCGACCACTGCCGGACGGCGTGCAACACTCGCAGCACGCGCACCAGATCGCCAGCCGTGTCATAGATCAGAATGTAATTTTGATGCGCAACCAGTTCACGGGTACCAGCAACACGACCAGGCGGGAAGCCTTCTCTGAGATCAGCTCATCGAGGGCCAGTGCGGCGGCTGGGTTGTCCTGCTCAATGTATTCACGAATTTCTTTGCGATCTGCACTCGCCGGGCGAGTCCAAACCAACCTCACGAGTTAGCGCCGGTCATCTTGCGCCGCGTCTCTGCACGCCAGGTGGCTGCTTCAGCTTCGACTTTTTCGGCCGAAATCACATCGCCGGCATTGGCCGCATCTAAACCGATCTGCACTTGGCGACGGAACCATGCGTCGTGCTCGGTTGCTTCCAGCTGCTGCCTCACAAAGTCGCGCATGAAGTCGCGCAGCAGTTGCGCGCCAGTGCGGTCGCGGCTCTTTGCGGCCGTGGTGAATTGATCTTTTAGGGATTCATCGACCCGGAAGGTAAAAGTTGCTTCGCTCATATTAGCACCTCTTGTGTTACAACATAAGTACATCGTAGCACAGCATTAGCAACTATTTTGATTTGAACTGCTTGATCGCCAACAAATAAATGTGATTTCCCAAACTTATGCATTCACTATTCTGGAACGCGTAGAACAGCCTCTGTCTTGCACAAACTGATGTGGGCATGCATGTTGGTCGTTGATTGATTTAACGCAGCTGTCGCGCTCTAATCGCAGCAATCAAGGTAGTGTGTAAGCTGAATTTGAATGATGAAAGTGTGCAACCAGTGTGTAAGCAATTTAGCCAATAAAAAAGGACTTAGATTTTACTATAAGTCATTGATTATAAACGATATTATTGTTTGCCTCCCGTGAGTCGAACACGGTACCAACGGATTATGAGTCCTTACTATCGCATAACTATGTACAACAATGCCTTACTATATATACAAGAGGTTAGGCGCCATCAATCCACATTAACACGGCATTGCATCACTACGCCGTTGAACCTTCGTTGAACCGATCCGCAAATCCACTATGCCGCCGCCCTTACTTCATTAAGCAGTTCAGGATGCCGGTCGAGAACCTTGAAGAATTGCACCAGGGCGAGAGGCGGCTTGGCTCTACCCGTCTCATATCGAGAAAACGCATTAGCACCACCGCCGAAAATCTGCCCAGCCTCGCGCTGATCGAGGCCCAGCTTCTTACGCACCGAAAGGATGAAAGCCGGATCAACGATAGCCGCATTGACCTCCTTATGGAACGCTGCAACCGCCGCACCGTACCGATCCCAATCCGCGCCCTTCAATATAGCCTCATCGCACGCAGGACAAAAATCACCCGTCACATCGGAAAACGTCGTCGTCACGCCCTTGTAGGTATAAGGCACGTCGCGGGTGTCATGCACCAGCTCTGCCGCTCCGCAAGTAGGACATTTCATAATCACAGCTCCTTAAATGAAACGATCAACACATCATCGATGACCGTCAACTTCAGGTACATCGCCACGTCTTTCGTCGTCGGCCGATATACATCCTGCCATACGCGATGATCCGCGTGTGTCGTCATGCTCTTGTAAAAGTCATCGGGCGTGAGCGCCGAAATGACACCAAGCATCCCAGCCCGGTCAAAGCCAAGCAACTCAGCACCAGCAACCGCGCTTTTCGTGGCTCCCACCTTGCCAGCTTGAACCAAAGACTTGACTATGTGCAATTTGCAATGTGGTGCATTTTTTTCCATATCCGCATATTAACCTAAAAGGGTAATAGATACAATGACGTATAGCACGTTTCTTTTGGGTACACACAGGCGGATCAATTAAGTGACCCCAATAACTGACGCACTTGAATCCGAACTATTATCACACCACAACTTGCATGGCGAAGAAGACCGCCTGTTCAAGACGGCTTACGAAGCATTCAGAGACGGTGTAAAGTTGGCTAAATTGATTCTTCCAAAAGGGCAGCTCACCCACGTTTTGCGGCATACTTTCGCAAGTCACTTCATGATGGACGGTGGCAATATCCTAGTATTGCAAAAAGCCCTCGGCCATCACAGCCTGACAATGACCATGCGCTATGCCCACCTCTCGCCGGACCATCTGCAAGAAATCAAACGCTTGAATCCACTAAGTAAGCTAAAGCTCTGTTGACCTTCGGTTGAACCCTTCCACAAAATTCAAGTAAAAAGGGGTTACGAATAAACGTAACCCCTTGTTTTTACTGCTAATTCTGGTGGGCCTCCCGTGAGTCGAACACGGCACCAACGGATTATGAGTCCGCTGCTCTAACCAAGCATGAGCTAGAGGCCCATTTTCTTTCTGGCGAACTTTCGCCCGCGCTATTTTACCTGCCCCCGCATGACACGCTGCTCAATTGCCTTCGAGGAAGCTCTTCAGTTTGTCCGAGCGGGAAGGATGACGCAGCTTGCGCAACGCTTTTGCCTCTATCTGGCGTATCCGTTCACGGGTCACGTCGAACTGTTTGCCGACTTCTTCCAGCGTGTGATCGGTCGACATTTCGATGCCGAAACGCATGCGCAACACCTTGGCTTCGCGCGGCGTCAACGAATCCAGCACGTCCTTGACTACCCCGCGCATCGAAGCATGCAAGGCGGCATCGGCCGGGGCCAGCGTGTTGTTGTCTTCGATGAAGTCGCCCAGATGCGAATCGTCGTCGTCGCCGATCGGTGTTTCCATCGAAATCGGCTCTTTCGCGATCTTCATGATCTTGCGGATTTTGTCTTCCGGCATTTCCATCTTGATCGCCAGGGTAGCCGGGTCGGGTTCTGCACCGGTCTCCTGCAAGATTTGGCGCGAAATGCGATTCATCTTGTTGATGGTTTCGATCATGTGCACGGGGATGCGAATGGTGCGCGCCTGGTCTGCGATGGAACGGGTAATCGCCTGACGGATCCACCAGGTCGCATAGGTCGAAAATTTATAGCCGCGACGGTATTCGAATTTGTCCACCGCCTTCATCAGCCCGATATTGCCTTCCTGGATCAAGTCGAGGAATTGCAAACCGCGATTGGTGTATTTTTTGGCGATCGAAATCACCAGGCGCAAGTTCGCCTCGGTCATCTCGCGCTTGGCTTTGCGCGCCTTCATCTCGCCGGCAGCCATTTTCTTGTTGATATTGCGCAAATCCGGCAGGGGCAAGACCACGCGCGCCTGCAAATCGATCAATTTTTGCTGCAACTCTTTCACTGCCGGCACATTGCGGGCAAGAATCACGCTGTATGCATGGCCGCCGTTTACCTCGCCGTCGACCCAATCGATACGCGTTTCGCTACCGGGGAACACTTTGATGAAGTGGCTGCGCGGCATGCCGCACTTGCTTACCACGACATCCAGTATCTGCTTCTCGATGTGGCGCACTTCGTCAACCTGGCCGCGCAAGGTATCGCATAACTTTTCCACGACCTTGGCGGTAAAGCGGATACCCAGCAATTCATGCGAAATGGACTCCTGGGCTTTCATGTACGCTTTGGAGTTATAACCCTCTCTCTCGAATGCCTTGCGCATTTTGTCAAACTGCAACTGAATCGTGGCGAATTTCACCAGCGCTTCGCGTTTCAGTTGCTCCAATTGCTCGGCAGAGAAACCGGCTGCGCCGGAAGCATTGCTTTCATCATCTGCATCGTCCTGGTCCTGGTCTTCATCGCCTTCCTCTTCTTCGAGAGAAACGCTGATGGCGGCGATCACCGGCTCGCCGGCATTCATGTCGACCAGGCCATCGACGATTTCATCGATCTTTATTTCATCGTTGGCAATCCGTCCGGCCGACACTAAAATTTCGGCGATGGTGGTCGGGCAAGCGGAAATAGCTTGAATCATATCCTTCAAGCCGTCCTCGATACGCTTGGCAATCTCGATTTCACCTTCGCGGGTCAATAGTTCGACCGAACCCATTTCGCGCATGTACATCCGCACCGGGTCGGTGGTGCGGCCGAAGTCGGAGTCGACCGTCGACAACGCTGCTTCAGCGGCAGCCTCGGCATCGTCGTCGCTGGCGACCGTCGCCACGTTATCCGATAACAGCAGCGTTTCAGCATCGGGCGCATGTTCGTACACCGCAATGCCCATGTCGTTAAACGTGCCGATGATGCCTTCAATGGCTTCCGGGTCGACAATGTTTTCCGGCAAGTGATCGTTGATTTCCGAATAGGTCAGAAAACCGCGCTCTTTACCGAGCTTGATCAGCGTCTTCAGCTTTTGACGACGCCGTTCGAGCTCTTCCTCGGTTGCCTCGGTATCCGATGCAAACGCGTCTTTCAGCAAGGCTTTCTCTTTTGCCTTGCGATCCTTGGCCTTCGCTTTGTCGACCGCTTTCAACTCGGCGCGTTCCACTGCATTCAATGCAGCGACTTCGTCGTTCTCCGGTTGAAATTCCTTCGGCTTGCGACCACGACGGCCCGGCACTTTGACCGATGGCAACACGTAACCGGACGTGTCGATCGCCGCCAGTGTCGCTGCATCCGTGGTTTGGCTGACCGTCGATGTGATCATGACGGCGACGCCTGGTTTGAATTCAGGGGTTGCCGTAATTTTGGCAGGCTTTACTGCAGCAGACTTTACGGCTGTTTGTGATTCGGATTTCTTGGTTGTCACAGGGGCTTTCGATTGCGCGGATACCGGCTTTTCAGATACTTTTGCTAAAGATTTGGCAGTTGGCTTGACTGTTGGCGACGCTGCCTTGCCGCCTGCCTTCTCACCCTTTACCGGGTGTGTCAGGGGCTTTTTGGCAACCGCTTTCGCTACAGCCTCTTTCGCTATAGCTTTCGTTTTCTTCTTATCCGCAGCGTGCGGAACGGCGACGCCTCCCTTGCGTGAAGGCTTGGAGGCTGCCGCCGCTTTAGGTGCAGGCTTGACCTTCGATTTGGACGCTGTCGGCTTCGCACTTTTTGCGGGAAGCGCCGGGGATTTCGCGGGTTTCTTCATTGCGTTCGCCATGTAATCAACTACCACCAATATTATTCAATAAACTTCACTTAGACCTTGAATAAAAAGCTTTCGATTATATCACATCGTGCAATTTACTCCAGCCCCCCTGAACCTACCGCATTGCGATTTCCGCTTCCGCCTGCCGTCGCAATTGTTCTTGTTGCAGCGTTAACTCCCGATAGCGCATACGCGTCTCCTCCTGTTGCAATCCGGTAGTCGCCAATTGATCCAATTCCGCTTTCAATATTTTCATTTTAGTCTGCCTTACCGCTCCCGCAAGTTCAATGCGCGCAACATCGACCTCAGTCTCCGACTCCGCTGCTATTTCACCGATCATGGACTCAATCTCAGGGCCGGCAGCACGCAAATGCTCGGCTAATGCGGCAAAACTGGCTTGCGCCCCCATTTCCCGGCTTGCGGCAATTAACTGCGCCAGCATATCGGCGCGCTCCGGCGCAAAATGCGCCAACGCGTCAAGGGCTGCATCATCCAACTCCGCAGCTAAAACAGGGTGCGCCACCAGCAGGCGCAGGATCTGCCGCTCCAAACCAACAGGCGCCATCCGTTTGCCGCGCGGCGGCGCCAGGCGCGCACGGGCAATCGGCTGAGTCAACTCGAACAAGACCTCAATCTCGGCTACCGTGGTTTGCGTCGCCTGCGCCAAGCTGCGCACAATTTGCAAACGCAAGGACGATGGCGGCAATGCCTGCAACAACGGTTTGGCATCGAACTGCGCCCGGGCGCGCCCTTCGGACGTATCCAGATTCTGATCGCCCAGCACTTCTTTCAACAAGAATTGCGATAGCGGCATCGCATCGCGCACTTGCTGCTCAAATGCATCGGCTCCCATTTCCCGCACATAGCTATCCGGGTCATGCTCCGGCGGCAAAAACAGGAATTTGATCGTTTTATTATCGGTCGCATGCGGCAGGCTCGCATCCAATGCCCGCCGCGCCGCCCGGCGCCCAGCCGAATCGCCGTCAAAACTGAAAATGACATGGTCGGTTTGACGCAATAACTTCTGCACATGAACCGGCGTGCAAGCTGTCCCCAGCGTCGCCACCGCTTGGGGAAACCCAAGTTGCGACAAGGCGACGACATCCATATAACCTTCCGTCACCAACACATACCCGGCATCGCGTATCGCCTGCCGCGCTTCAAACAGCCCATACAGCTCACTCCCTTTTTGAAATAGGGGCGTTTCGGGCGAATTCAAGTATTTCGGCTCGCCGCTGTCCAATACCCGGCCGCCAAATCCGATCACTTGCCCCTTAATATTACGAATCGGAAACATGATGCGATCGCGGAACCGGTCATACCGCTTATGATGGCTGCCGTCTTCATCGCTTTTATCGATGACCAGCCCCGCTTCTTCCAAGGCGCTCAAGGAATAGTCGGGAAACACAGCGCGCAAGTTGTCCCATCCATCCGGTGCATAACCCATGCCGTAACGCGCGGCAACCTCACCCGTCAACCCGCGCCCAAGCAGATAGTTTTTCGGCCGCTCGACGCTGCGCAGTTGCTGCCGGTAGAAGTCGCACGCCTGCGTCATCGCATCCGATAAGGCCAAACTTCTGGCTTGATGTTCGGCACGCTGGGCCGGCGGTATCTTGTCTCCGTTATCCGGCACCACCATGCCGACATTTTGCGCAAGATCCCTGACCGCCTCGACAAAGCCGAGTCCCGAATACTCGATCAGAAACCCGATCGCCGTGCCATGTGCGCCACAACCGAAACAATGATAAAACTGCTTGGTCGGACTCACGGTAAAACTAGGGGACTTCTCGTTATGAAACGGGCACAAGCCCATGAAATTGGCGCCGCCCTTCTTCAGTTGCACATAGCGGCCGACCACATCGACAATATCGACCCGGTTGAGCAAATCCTGAATGAAAGATTGCGGAATCACGGCAACGGCTTCACTGTAACTTACGCAACAGCAATGTCAAGCCTTGGATAATGCGGCTTTCACCAAACCGGACACGGCGCCCATGTCGGCGCGACCGGCCAGCTTCAGCTTGAGCACGTCGATCACTTTACGCATGTCTTGCGGGCCAACCGCCCCCACGGCAGCCACGGCTGCAGTCACTTCAGCCTGAATTTCCGCCTCCGACAACGCTGCCGGCATGTAGCCGGACAATACGGCTAATTCCGCTTTTTCAATATCGGCCAAATCCTGACGGGCACCGGCTTCAAATTGCGTAATGGAATCTTTCCGTTGCTTGATCATCTTGTCGATGATGGCAAGAATCTGGCTATCCGTCAGCTCAATGCGCTCGTCGACCTCTTTTTGCTTTATCGCAGCAGTCAGCAACCTGATGGTTCCCAGCTTGACGGTTTCCTTGGCGCGCATCGCCGCCTTCATGTCCTCCGTGATTTTTTCTTTCAGGCTCATGCATCCCCCATTTTCCGAAATATGCAAATACTCAAATGCCAAAACCCGCTGCGGACCAACACCGGAGCGGGTTTGCGACGAATCTGGAACTGAGCCGCACACTGTGCGGCGAAAAATCAGAACAGCTTTTTCGGCAATTGCTGGCTGCGGATGCGCTTGTAGTGGCGCTTCACGGCAGCGGCAAGCTTGCGCTTGCGTTCAGCAGTAGGCTTTTCGTAAAATTCGCGTGCGCGCAACTCGGTCAGCAAACCGGTTTTTTCAATGGTGCGCTTGAAGCGGCGCATGGCGACTTCGAACGGTTCATTTTCTTTTAGACGTATTGTGGTCATGTAAACGTAAACCATGGATTTATAGGAAGACGGCGAGTATAACAGGCGCAGAAAAAAAAAGGAAGCCGGATCGGCGCCAATTATTGAAATTGGTTGAAATTATCTCAAATCCGCTAAATTGGAGCCCCCGGTCACTTTCAGACTGCCGAACCGGCGGCAAAACCGGAAGCCCAGGCCCACTGGAAGTTGTAACCGCCAAGCCATCCTGTCACATCAACGGCTTCTCCGACGAAATGCAGGCCCGGCACCCGCGTTGCCATCATGGTTTGCTGCGACAATTCACGGGTGTCCACGCCGCCGCGCGTCACTTCCGCCTTGCGATACCCCTCGGAGCCGCTGGGAACGATGCGCCAGTCATTGAGCGACTCGCCCAAGCGCCGCAACTGCTTGTCCTGCATATCAGCCAGCTTCGCTTCCGCATTGAAGTCATTTGCCTGCAGCCACCCTTCGGCCAACCGCGACGGCAGAAATTGCGCGAGATAGTTGCCAAGATTTTTCTTGACGGTCGCTTTACCGTCTATCAAGGTTTGCGCCATATCCACCTCCGGCAGCAAATTCACGACCAGCGCCGTTCCGGGCTCCCAATAACTCGATATTTGTAAAACTGCTGGTCCAGACAATCCCCGATGCGTAAAGAGCAAATCTTCGCGAAAATTCCCTCCAGACTGCTTGTTCCCGGTCTTGATCTCGACTGGCAACGCAATCCCGGCCAACGGCACGAATGGTTGCCATGCAGCATCGTCGAAGGTCAACGGCACCAAGGCGGGACGCGGTTCGATCAGCTTAAGCCCAAACTGCCTGGCGATGCGAAACGCAAAATCGCTTGCGCCAATTTTGGGAATCGACAACCCGCCGCTGGCGATGACCACATTTGTTGCCAAAATTTCACCGCCATCGCAATCCAGATTAAAAATAGCGTCGTGCTTGCCAATCTTGCTCACCTTGCATGGCATGCGCCAGACCACCCCGCCGGCATCGCACTCGGCGCGCAGCATGTCGATCACCTCCTCGGCTGAACGGTCGCAAAACAACTGTCCCTTGTGC
>JBIODP010000046.1:0-12178 GCA_044445195.1 Burkholderiales bacterium
GCAATATGGGACAGCGCGGGCATGACCTGCAAGTAGCGTATGCGATGCGCTACGGCAAACCTTCGGTGCCCGAGGTGTTGCGGAAATTAAAAACCGAAGGCATCGACCGTATTCTGGTTTTACCCGCTTATCCGCAATATGCCGGGTCTACCACAGCCTCTATTTGCGACGCGGTTTTCGCCCATTACGCGAATGAACGGAATGTGCCGGAGCTGCGCCTGATCAAGCATTATCACGATGATGGCGGATATATACGCGCGTTGGCAAGCGCAGTATCCGCGCATTGGGGGCGGCATGGCAAACCCGATAAGCTCGTCATGAGTTTTCATGGTGTGCCGAAACGTACCTTGTTATTGGGGGATCCTTATTTCTGCGAATGCCACAAGACGGCACGCCTGCTGGCTGCGCAATTAGGGCTTGCCGAGGACGACTATATGCTGACATTCCAGTCGCGCTTCGGCAAAGCGGAGTGGCTGCAGCCGTATACCGCGCCCAGCTTGGTAAAGCTGGCGCAGGGCGGCGTCAGGCGGGTTGACATCATGTGCCCCGGCTTCACCAGCGACTGCCTGGAAACGCTGGAAGAGATTGCGATGGAGGCACGCCATGCGTTTATTGGCGCAGGCGGGAAGGAGTTCAATTACATTCCTTGCCTCAACGAATCGCCGGTCTGGATCGATGCTTTGGCCGACTTTGCCGCGCAGCATTTGCAAGGCTGGCCGACCAGGCTGACGCCGGATGCGCGCGAACGGCAAGAACGGGAAGCGGAAATTACACGGAAGCAGGCAATTGGTCTGGGCGCGCCTGATTAATTAAAAAGAGGACCAGGCAGGTAGAGGATGTTTAGGACGCGGGTCTGAAAATTGCCTATAAAAATTAATAAAACACGCCACACTGCCATTATTATCGTTATTTTTTACTGATAAAATAGCGCACTTGCCGCCCACGGTTGAATAGTTGCATTAATACAAGGCAACTAGCTTCGCTTGGCAAATCCATACGGTTGCCAGTACGACATAGGCAATAACAGATGCGAAAATAAGTGACTGTTTCATGCAATTTCCCCACTGCGATTATGGTCAATTAAACATCATTCCCATAAAAATATCGTAGTCCATTACCAGGGATTTTGGCACCCCCTAAAGAGTAAAAGATAGGGAAAAATTTGTAACCAGATGTTCCGCTCATCGGGGCAGACGTTCTTGCCTGGTTCAAAACCCGATTCTGCCTATCCCTTGAAATATGGCGGGATAGCCCCATTTGAGGGGCACATTGCAGTTTATCGACGTTAAGTTATTGATTGTTGGAGACTTTTGGATGAAGGATCAAAAGAAGATGCAGGATCAAGAATCGCAGGCCGATGCGCTTGCCCAAGGGCAAAAAGGCGATGCGCCGGATGTGGGGATTATGAAGGTTGAGCCTGGCCTGGAGCAGCAACTGGCAGATGCCGTTGCCAAGGCGGCGGAAATGCAGGACGCCTTCATGCGAGCCAAGGCCGATGCGGAAAATATCCGTCGCCGGGCGCAGGAAGATATCTCCCGCGCGCATAAATTTGCGATCGAAAGTTTTGCGGAGGCCATGGTCCCCGTGAAGGATAGCCTGGAAACCGCGCTGCAAATCGAGACGCCTTCCATTGAATCGCTGAAGGAAGGGGTGGACATAACATTGAAGCAATTGTCTTCCGCATTCGAGAAAAACAAGCTGCTGGAAATTTATCCGAAACTGGGCGACAAACTCGATCCGATGAAGCATCAGGCGATTTCGACGGTGGCGGCAGATCAAGCGCCCAACACGATCGTCACTGTGCTTCAAAAGGGCTATATGATCGCGGATCGATTGCTGCGTCCGGCTCTGGTGATCGTTGCGCAATAAAAATGAATAAAAAATGTGCGTGGAAAATGCTTGAAAGAACAGGTTTTTTCCACATATTTGGAATATCCGAATTTCAGTTATCTAGTTATTAAGAGGAAATAATCATGGGCAAGATCATCGGCATCGACCTGGGTACGACCAACTCCTGCGTTTCCATTATGGAGGGCGGGCAGCCCAAGGTCATCGAAAACTCCGAAGGCGCACGCACGACGCCTTCCATCATCGCCTATCAGGAGGATGGTGAAATTCTGGTCGGCGCACCGGCCAAACGTCAGGCAGTGACCAATCCGAAAAACACGCTGTACGCTGTCAAGCGTTTGATCGGTCGCAAGTTTGACGAGAAAGAGGTTCAAAAGGACATCGCCTTGATGCCTTACCAGATCGTCAAGGCCGATAACGGCGACGCCTGGATTGCCGTGCGCGACAAGAAGCTGGCGCCGCCGCAAATTTCAGCCGAAGTGCTGCGCAAGATGAAAAAAACGGCTGAAGATTATCTCGGCGAAGAAGTGACTGAAGCCGTCATCACGGTGCCGGCCTATTTCAACGATGCGCAACGCCAGGCAACCAAGGATGCCGGCCGCATCGCCGGACTGGAAGTCAAACGCATTATCAATGAACCGACTGCGGCTGCGCTGGCGTTCGGGCTGGACAAGACCGGCAAAGGCGATCGCAAGATTGCCGTGTATGACCTGGGCGGCGGCACGTTCGATATTTCCATCATTGAAATCGCCGATGTCGATGGCGAAATGCAATTTGAAGTGCTGTCGACCAACGGCGACACCTTCCTCGGCGGCGAAGACTTCGATCAGCGCATCATCGATTTCATCATCGACGAATTCAAGAAGATCAATGGCCTGGATCTGGGCAAGGATGCGATTGCGCTGCAACGCATCAAGGCATCGGCAGAGCGCGCCAAGATCGAACTCTCGTCGTCGCAACAGACTGAAATCAATGAGCCGTATATTGCGATGGCGAATGGCGCGCCGGTGCATTTGAACTTGAAGATGACGCGCGCCAAGCTGGAGTCGTTAGTCGAAGACCTGATCGGGAAAACCATCGCGCCACTGTCCATTGCGATCAAGGATGCCGGCGTGAAGGTGTCCGATATCGACGACATCATTTTGGTCGGCGGCATGACCCGTATGCCGAAAGTGCAGGAGAAGGTCAAGGAGTTCTTCGGCAAAGATCCGCGCAAGGACGTGAATCCGGATGAGGCAGTGGCAGTTGGCGCAGCGATCCAGGGGTCGGTATTGTCGGGCGACCGCAAGGACTTGTTGCTGCTGGATGTGACGCCGTTGTCGCTGGGCATTGAAACGCTGGGCGGCGTGATGACCAAGATGATCAAGAAAAACACGACTATCCCGACCAAATTCAGCCAGGTGTTTTCGACGGCAGACGATAATCAGCCGGCGGTGACGATCAAGGTTTATCAGGGCGAGCGCGAGATGGCGGTCGGCAACAAGGGCTTGGGCGAGTTCAATCTCGAGGGAATTCCGCCGGCTTCGCGCGGCACGCCGCAGATTGAAGTGACGTTCGATATCGACGCCAATGGTATTTTGCATGTCGGGGCGAAGGACAAGGCAACCGGCAAGGAAAACAAGATTACCATCAAGGCCAACTCCGGTTTGACGGAAGAAGAAATCCAGAAGATGGTGCGCGATGCCGAAGCGAATGCCGAAGAAGACAAGCGCTTGAGAGCATTGGCCGAAACGCATAACCAGGGCGATGCGCTGGTGCATTCGACCAAAAAATCGCTGACGGAATACGGCGACAAACTCGAGGCGGGCGAGAAGGAAAAGATTGAAGCCGCGATCAAGGAACTGGAAGAGGCATTGAAGGGAAGCGACAAGGATGCCATTGATGCCAAGTCCACTGCATTGTCTGCCGCCGCGCAAAAACTCGGTGAGAAAATGTATGCCGACATGCAAGCGCAACAAGCAGCCGGGGCTGCATCGGAAGGAGCGCATGGCGCTGCCTCAGACGGTGCGGAATCCAAGGGTAAGGAAGAAGATGTCGTGGATGCGGACTTTAAGGAAGTCAAGGATAAGTAACCCAACCACGTCAATCGGCGCATGAACCTCGTTGGATTCATCAGCGGGGAAAGTGTTGGAGCATGCGCTGTGATGACTCGCCGGGACAAAGATCGCTGTGCGAACTTTGTCCCGGCGTTTTCGCTTAGATTAACAAGGTGCGGACAAGATGGCGAAACGTGATTTTTACGAAATACTGGGTGTGGCGAAGAATGCGTCTGATGAAGAAATCAAGAAAGCATATCGTAAGCTCGCAATGAAACATCATCCGGATCGAAATCCGGATAGCAAAGGGTCGGAAGATAAATTCAAGGAGGCCAAGGAAGCCTATGAGATGCTGTCGGAACCGGCCAAGCGCGAAGCCTATGACCGCTACGGTCATGCCGGCGTCGATCCCAACATGGGGGGCGGCGGTGGTTTTGGAGCAGGTGCTTCCGGTGGTTTTGCCGATGCATTCGGCGATATCTTCGGCGATATTTTCGGCGGCGCTGCACGCGGCGGCGGTCGCGGCGGCGGGCCGCAGGTTTATCGTGGCGCAGATTTGCGCTACAACCTGGAGATTTCGCTTGAACAGGCAGCGCACGGATTCGACACCACCATCCGGGTGCCGTCTTGGGATACGTGCGAAACGTGCCATGGGTCCGGCGCCAAGCCGGGAACCGGCCCGACCACCTGCACCACCTGCGGCGGCCACGGTCAGGTGCGGATGCAGCAGGGTTTTTTCAGTATTCAGCAAACCTGTTCAAAATGTCATGGCACCGGGAAAATTATTCCCTCGCCGTGCGTGACCTGCAGCGGGGCCGGCCGCATCAAGCGCAACAAGACGCTGGAGGTCAAGATTCCGGCCGGCATCGACGATGGCATGCGTATCCGGTCATCGGGCAACGGCGAGCCGGGTTTGAACGGCGGCCCGGCGGGCGACCTGTATGTGGAAATTCATATCAAGGCGCATCCGGTATTCCAGCGCGACGGCGACGATTTGCACTGCGAGATGCCGATTTCGTTCGCCAAAGCAGCATTGGGCGGTGAAATTGAAGTGCCTACCCTAAGCGGTAAAGCTTCATTTACCATTCCGGAAGGAACCCAGTCAGGCAAGACCTTCCGTCTGCGCAGCAAGGGCATCAAAGGCGTGCGGACCGGTTACGCCGGCGATATGTTTTGTCATGTCGTGGTGGAAACGCCGGTCAAGCTCACCGAAAAACAGAAAGACTTGCTGCGCGAACTGGAAAACTCTACCATTGAAGGCGGCCCCAAACATAGTCCGCAAAGCAAGTCGTGGAAAGACAAGGTCAAAGATTTTTTTGAATAGTTATGAATAACGCAACCATCATCCGGGTGCCAACTTGAAACGAAATATCGACGCGCATACGCTGGAGCATTTGTTTCAAAATAATCGCGAATGGGCTGCGGGTATTTCTGCCCGGGATGCGGATTTTTTCAAAAAATTAGCGGTCCGGCAATCGCCGGAATATCTATGGATCGGCTGTTCCGACAGCCGTGTTCCGGCGAATGAACTGCTGGGCCTGGTATCGGGCGATGTATTCGTTCACCGCAACATTGCCAATGTCGTGGTCCATTCCGATTTGAACTTTCTGTCGGTGCTGCAATTTGCGGTTGAAGTTTTAAAGGTCAAGCATGTGATCGTTTGCGGGCATTACGGTTGTTCCGGCGTGCATGCGGCGCTTACCCGGCAGCGGGTTGGTTTGGCTGATAACTGGCTGCGGCACGTACAGGATGTGCATCAAAAACATGAACATTATCTGGGTCAAGTGCCGGAGGGGCACGACCAGCAGGATCGTTTGTGCGAGCTGAACGTGATCGAGCAGGTCGTCAATGTATGCCAGACCACGGTTGTTCAGGATGCATGGGAAAGAGGGCAGCCGCTCACGATTCATGGCTGGGTATATGGGTTGCAGGATGGCTTGCTGCACGACCTCGGCATGACCGTGGCTGCCATCGACGCATTGACGCCGCTTCTGGCAAGCGTGCTGGAACCATACCGCGGCAAATGAAACGATTTGCGGGGCGCAAGCGTTTTGCCGTCCAATAATTTTCACGATCTTAAGCGTTTTTCAGGGGCATTATGACGGCAGGGCGGTACATCGGACGTTTTGCGCCGTCGCCGACCGGGCCTTTGCATGCCGGTTCACTGGTGGCGGCGATGGCGAGTTACCTCGATGCCAAAAGCCATTCCGGGCAATGGCTGGTGCGCATCGAAGATATCGACGAAGCGCGCACGGTGGATGGTGCCGCCGAATGGATATTGCAATCGCTGTTCTCGCTCGGGATGCGCTGGGATGGCGAGGTAGTATGGCAAAGCAAGCGGCAGGATTGGTATCAGGCAGCATTCGACCGATTAGGCGGCCACACCTACCCGTGCGGCTGTACCAGGCGCGAGATTGCAGATTCTGCCAGTTTTGCCGGTTTGCGTACTGGGACGGCCACCGATGGGGCCGCTGTTTATCCGGGCTTTTGCCGCGCCGGCCTGGCGCCTGGCAAGCCGGCGCGGGCGTATCGGCTGCGCGTGCCGGAATCAGGCGATGCTGGAGAATGCATACAATTCGACGATGCCCGGATAGGGTTGGTTTCGCAGCATCTGTCGACTGAAGTCGGCGATTTCGTGTTGAAGCGCGCTGACGGATATTGGGCTTATCAGCTTGCGGTCGTCGTCGACGATGCGGCGCAATGCGTGTCGCACGTGGTGCGCGGCGCAGACTTGCTCGATTCTACTGCGCGTCAGATTTATCTGCAACGGCTGCTGCAATTGCCGACGCCGCGGTATTTGCATGTGCCGGTTGTGGTTAACCGGCAAGGAGAAAAACTTTCCAAGCAAACCGGCGCACCGGAACTCGACCTTCAACGCCCGCTGGACACGTTGCTCGACGCGGCACGCTTTCTGGGTTTGGCGCTGACGCCGCCTGAGTCTATCGAGCAGTTCTGGCAGAGTGCGATTATCGCGTGGAGTAACACCAATTCTGGCGTGTAACCGATTAGCAAATTAACGTTTTGGCGTGCCGCCCAGTAGCGCTGCTACGGCGTGCTTTTGAGGTTTGGCCGATGCTGAATTGGCTGTGTCTTGATTGGAGCCGTCAGTCGGCGCCGGTACCGATGGCTCATAGGGTTTGAGGAACCAGGGATCAATTTTTTCCTTGCGCGGCGCCGACGCATACGCGCTGCGCCCAGCCGGCGTGCTGCGCAATGGCCGGGAGCGTTGCTCGCCACCATCGTTGCGGCGCGGGCGCTCACCGTCATGCGCAGCAGGCGATGTGCTGCGTGCAGCGTGCGGCACAAATCCAGCCAATTGCGCAGGCACAAACTTGTGCTTGATCATCTTTTCAATATCGACCAGCAAGCGCTCATCCTTGTCGGAGTACAGCGAGATGGCGTCGCCCGAAGCGCCGGCGCGGCCGGTTCTGCCAATGCGGTGCACATAGTCTTCGGCATTGTAGGGCAGGTCGTAATTGATCACGCATGGCAACTCGACGATGTCGAGACCGCGCGCCGCGACATCGGTTGCCACCAGCACGTCAATGGCGCCGCTCTTGAATGCTTCCAGCGCCGCCATTCGCTCGGCTTGCGATTTATCGCCGTGTATCGCCGTAGCCTTGACGCCTTCTTGCTCCAGTTGCCGCGCCAGGCGCGAGGCGCCGATTTTGGTATTTGAAAATACCAGCACCTGTTTCAGGTCGCGACCGCGTATCAGGTAGGCCACCGCATCGCGTTTGGCATCTTCATTTACCTTGTAGACGATCTGGGTGACATTGTCGGCAGTTGCATTGCTGCGCGCCACTTCAATGGTGACGGGATTGTTCAGGAAACTGGCCGCGAGCTTTTTGATTTCCGGCGAAAAGGTTGCCGAGAACATCAGGTTCTGGCGTTTTTTCGGCAACAGGTTGATGATGCGCTGCAAGTCGGGCAAAAAACCCATATCCAGCATCCGGTCGGCCTCATCCATGACCAGGATCTGGGTTTGCGCCAGGTTCAGGTTTTTTTGCTGCACATGGTCCAGCAAGCGGCCCGGGGTTGCTATCAATATCTCGACGCCAGCGCGCAATGCAGCGGTTTGCGGCGCCATGTCCATGCCGCCAAATACCACTGCCGAACGCAACGGCGTATGACGGGAATAGGCTTTTACATTATCAGCCACCTGATCGGCCAACTCGCGGGTCGGCGTCAGGATCAACGCGCGTACCGGATGGCGCGCAGGCGATGTGCTGGTGCTGGCCTGCGTCAACAATAATTGAATGATTGGTAATGAAAAACCGGCAGTTTTGCCGGTTCCTGTTTGTGCTGCTCCCATCACATCGCGGCCTTGCAGCACGATCGGTATGGCTTCGGCCTGGATCGGCGTCGGATGGATATAGCCCTGATCGGCAAGCGCACGCAAAATGTCCGGGGATAATCCGAAATCTTCAAAACGGACTGCCGGTGAATTCGGTTTCTCGATGATCGACTGTTTTTCAGGCATGGTATATGGGTGGGTATCCGCAGGTTAGTCACGCAGCGTAAGGCTTTTTAATAACCCAACTAATGATTATAATACAAAAATTTGAATCATCGGCGTATGTCGCAAAAAGGGGAAGGGGAAAAATGATTGACGATATCTCCATGCCTCGCTTGCAGGAACATGTACCTACCCCCAAACACGAACGGATAGCAACCGCATGTGTTTGTTGCGGAAGTGAAAAACTCAAAAAATCTCCTGCCATATTAATGCCATTTGTCGCTCATCGCGTGTTTGACTGGAAGCCGGTTGACATTGACGCTAGCTGGGGTTTGCATACCATTAAAAATGGGCACGCCTATTCAATATGCAATTCACTCTGCTGCGGCGAATGCGGATGTTTATTTTTAGACATTCGTTTTTCCGAGGCAGAACTTCATTCCTTATACCAAGGATATAGAAACGAGGAATATACCGCGTTGAGGGAAACGTATGAGCCTGGCTACGCTAAAAGAAATGAATTATTGAGTGCAGGCGTCGACTACATTGCAAAAATCGAGCAATTCTTGATGCCGCATCTTTCATTTCCGGTCAAGGTATTGGATTGGGGAGGCGATACTGGCAAGAATACGCCTTTTAAAGATAGAAGCGAATTTTTGCATATCTATGACATCAGTCATAAACCGGTTATTCATGGAGCCGAACCGGTCGATAAAGAGACGGCATGCGGCACCGGATACGACCTGATCGTTTGCAGCAATGTCCTGGAACACGTTTCCTATCCATCGGAATTGATGATGGAGTTGAAACATGCCATGCAAAAAAACACGATACTTTATATCGAGGTGCCGTACGAGGATATTATCAGGACATCAGGCGACAGCAAGGACACCCATCTGAAGAAAAAACATTGGCATGAGCATATTAATTTCTATACCGAAGCTTCATTGTTTCGTTTATTGAATTTGTGCGGGCTGGATGTAGTTTCCATGCAGAAGCTGAATGCAAGCGCGGAAGGAAGCGGGGGTTCCTTTCTTTTTCAGATCGCATGCAAATTGAAAACGTGAAGTGGTGTCGGCAACATACACATGCACACCGCATGCTCGGAGCGGTAGTCGTTAATACCCTGACGGCACTGACAAATTATCAACATCCGGCGTCGTTGGAATATCAGTTGATCCCCTGGCTGCAAGAGCAGTTGTTTTACGTTCATCCGGGATTTGCATAATCCTGCCGACCGGCGTAATCTTGTTGCTGGTCGATCGGTTACCTTCACCCCGCCTAACCCCTGCGCGATAGCGTGCCCATTTACGCACAAAATATCAGAAAAACCACAAAAGACCTTCTTGAGTCGGAGACAGCAAGCAGAAATGAGTAAATCAAAAGAGAGTAAAGAAAAAGACGCCGAACTCAAGCGGGCCAAAGGGGTTCGCGAGGACATCGTTGATACGCTCGATAAAATGACCAAGAATGTTCCTGGTGTCGTGTATCAATTTCTTATGCGTCCTGACGGTAGCTTTTGCTTTCCCTACGCCTCCAGCACCGCCTACGATATTCTTCGGGTCGATCGTGATGACCTTCGCGATAATGCATTCATTGAAAGAAATGTGCATCCAGATGACGTAGAGCCCTTAATCGCCTCTATCCATGCCTCGGCACGAGACTTAACGTTATGGAAACATGAGTACCGGAGAAAGTTTGACGATGGTACTGAGCGCTGGTTTTTAGGCACTTCAACGCCGCAACGACAAGCAGACAGCTCTGTGCTCTGGCACGGCTTCATCGTCGATATCACTGAGCGCAAGGCGGAGGAACGGGCCATTACCGAATCCCGGAACTTGCTGCAAACCATCATCAATACAGCCCCCTTGCGTATTTTCTGGAAGGACAAGGATTTGAACTATCTGGGCTGCAACCCGCTTTTTGCACGGGATGCGGGGAAGTCATGCCCGGAAGAGCTCATCGGTAAAAACGACTATCAAATGGGTTGGGCGGCTCAGGCGGATGCCTATCGAAACGATGACATAAGCGTAATTGAATCCGGTATCCCAAGGTTGGCGTATGAAGAGCCCCAAACCGCGCCGGATGGCAGATTGGTTTGGCTAAGCACATCCAAGGTCCCGCTCCGCAATCAGAAAAACGAAGTGATAGGCGTGCTTGGCGTCTACGATGACATTACCGGCCGCAAGCAGATTGAGGCCGAGTTGCGCGCTACCCGAAATCAGATGGAAGCGACCTTGCAAGCGCTTCCCGACACACTGTTCGAGCTGGGGCTCGATGGCGCCATTCACAGCTTATATACTCGCCGACCAAATCATAATTCAATGTCAGCCCAAGAATTGATCGGGAAAAAGATCGGCGATGTCTTTGCCAGTCATGTAGCAGAGACTATCATGTCAATTGTGCGGGAGGCTGACATCAATGGCCAATCGCACGGCAAACAATACAAGTGCGCCAACTTGCAAGGTTCAGACACATGGTTTGAACTCTCCGCCGCGCGAAAGCCCGTCTATTCCGGAGAGGGGCAGCGATTTGTCATGCTTTTGCGCGATATCACCGAGCGCAAGCTTGCTGAAGAAGAGTCGCGAATCGCCTCTGCCGCATTTCAATCGCAACAGCCGATGATCATTACCGATGCGCATTCCATAATCCTGAGGGTGAATCAGGCGTTTGTCGACAGCACCGGTTACACGGCAGAGGAAGCGCTGGGGAAGACTCCGCGCTTGTTCAAGTCCGACCGTCACAGCGCAGATTTCTTTCGAGCCATGTGGGAAAGCATTAATCTGACGGGCGGATGGCAGGGAGAAATCTGGGACCGGCGCAAGAACGGCGAGATATACCCAAAATGGATGGTCATCTCGGCCGTAAAGGATGCGGACGGCAAGGTGACTCATTACATCGGCACGCACGTCGACATTAGCGAACGCAAGAAGACGGAACAACGGATCGAGAGTTTGGCTTTCTTTGACCAACTCACCGGCGTGCCAAACCGAACCCTGCTGCTGGATCGTCTGAAGCAGTCTATCGTGGCGGGTTCGCGCAGCGGCAGTCATGGCGCGCTGCTCTTCATCGATCTGGATCATTTCAAGACCCTTAACGACACTCTGGGCCATGCCATGGGCGATCTGCTGCTGAAACAAGTCGCGCAGAGACTCGCCCATTGCGTGCGTGAAGGCGATACCGTGGCCCGCCTGGGCGGCGACGAATTCGTCGTGATTCTGGCAGGATTGGGCGCGGACGAGAGAGGCGCCGCGGCCAGCGCCAAAATCGTTGCTGAAAAAATTCTTGACGCGCTCAGTCAGCCGTACCCGCTTGGCGACGTCGCTCATCGCTCAACGGCCAGTATCGGGATTACCTTGTTCGGCGTCGATCCTGTCACCGCCGATGAATTGATGATGCAAGCCGACCTTGCGATGTACCGGTCAAAGGCCGCAGGGCGCAATGCCATGCACTTTTTCGATTCGCACATGGAGTCGGAAATAAAGGAGCGCGCCGCTCTGGAGGTCGATCTGCTCAGGGCCATTGAGGAGAAGCAGTTTTTGCTTCACTATCAGGCGCAGAATAAGGCGCAGAATATGAGCGACAGCCGCGTGACCGGGGTTGAAGTCCTGGTGCGCTGGTTGCATCCGCAACGCGGCCTGGTGTCGCCGGCCGAGTTCATTCCGCTGGCCGAAGAAACCGGATTGATCCTGCCCCTGGGTCAATGGGTGCTGGAAACTGCCTGCACCCAGTTGGCAATATGGGCAGCACAGCCGGCGATGGCTCACCTCACTGTTGCGGTGAATGTCAGCGCTCGCCAGTTCCGCCAAGCCAACTTTGTGGATCAGGTGCTGGC
>JBIODP010000047.1:0-11629 GCA_044445195.1 Burkholderiales bacterium
CCCCAAAATGCACTCCCCCTGCCGCCCGCGGCTGAATAGTTGAGACAAGAGTCAGTGTGAAAGCAATAAATTGAATTGCCTTTGCGTTTTACCGTGTTTGCGTGCAGGATGAGGCCATGCATCGGATAACGGCTTCCATTTTAGAAGCCTGCTGTTTGAGAACATGGAGACCATGATGAACAATATTACAATATCGCCTTGCTTAACCAGCGATGGCGTTACCTTTACGGTGACGGTCGACTACAAGGCGCACGATTGCGTTATTTCGCAAGAAGCATTGTCCAGTCTTTGTCAATCCGCTGACAAAAAGCTTGATTTGATCGCTACTTATCAGGCGTATGAAGCGAAAATTCAGGGTATTGCCAGGCGACTGGTTACTGCCGGCATTACAGGCTCTCCGATAATGTTGGGTCCTCATAATTTTAGATAACATTCCCCTCGGGGGCCTTGGCTTCGTTTATGCATGCATTCTGTGCGTCAGCGCACATACGGCAAGACATTAATCCATTAATGTAATCAAGCGCAGTGAACGGCGCACTTGGTTTTTTTAACTGAATTTTTGATTGCCAGGCATTATGCGTCTTTGCCCAATCGAAGGCAAAAAGCCTGCAGACCCCCAATGGAAGTGTCGAACAGAAAAGTTGTCGCTAATGACTTGCTTGATGCGCTATCGAAGCAGGACAGCGCATTATTGCTTGCCGGCCAGAGCACGATTCAGGTCGACATTGGCGAGATTCTCTATGAGCGCGGGGACACGGTACGGTATGCCTATTTTCCCTGCGGTTGTCTGGTTTCCCTGCTTGCGGCAGTGGAGGAAAACATGACGCTGGAAGTGGGTCTGATAGGACGGGAAGGGATGCTGGATATTGCGGTAGCGTTGGGATGCGGCATCTCGCATGTGCGTGCCGTGGTACAGAGTGCAGGCGCTGCGGTTCGGATCGAATCTGCCTATTTCCGTGAGCAACTCAAGAAAAATCCATCCTTGCAAATGGAACTGAATCGCTATACTCGCGTCGTGATGCTGCAGTTGATGCAAACTGCGGTATGCAGCCGCTTCCATGTGCTGGAAGCGCGTTTTGCACGCTCGCTGCTAACTATACGCGACCGTTTGCAGTCGGATGAGTTTCACCTGACGCACGAATTTCTTTCGCATACGCTGGGTGTGCGGCGGGTCGGCGTAACCAAGGCGGCTTGTGCGTTGCAGCAATTAAATCTGATTAGCTATCATCGAGGCGAAATCAGGATTCTTGACGGCAAAGGCCTTGAAACTTGCGCCTGTTCATGTTATCGCATCGCAAAAGATTGCGATCGCAGATATTAATTCAAAAATTTTGGGTGCTGATCGTTGCACTATATCCATTATCGCTAGTGTAATTTTATTCTATTTATGTAAGAATGTTATAGACCTAAAAAGGTCAATGACTTTACTAAATGGAGAAAAATAATGGCAAGAGTTGCATTGGTGACGGGTGGCATGGGGGGGTTGGGTGAAGCGGTTTGCATCAAGCTGGCTGCATTGGGTTACCAAGTGGTAACCACGTATTCACCGAGCAATACCAATGCTGCCGAGTGGCTGGCGTCAATGAGGGCGCTGGATTACAACTTCCGGGCTTATCCGTGCGACGTTGCCGATTACGATTCGGCCCAAGCCTGTGTTGCCCAAGTCCAGAAAGAGGTCGGCGTGATCGATATACTGGTGAATAACGCCGGCATTACGCGTGACATGACTTTCAGGAAAATGGATAAAACGAATTGGGATGCGGTGATCAGAACCAATCTGGATTCCGTATTCAACATGACCAAGCCGGTATGCGATGGCATGGTGGACCGCGGTTGGGGACGCATCATTAATATCTCTTCGGTCAATGGACAGAAGGGGGCGTTCGGTCAAACCAACTATTCGGCGGCCAAAGCCGGCATGCATGGTTTCACCAAAGCGCTGGCGCTTGAAGTGGCGCGCAAGGCAGTCACGGTAAATACGATTTCGCCCGGCTATATCGGCACCAAGATGGTCATGGCGATTCCGCAAGAGGTGCTGGAGAGTAAAATCATTCCGCAAATTCCGATGGCGCGACTAGGCAAGCCGGAAGAGGTCGCCGGCCTGGTTGCTTACCTGGCATCGGATGAGGCGGCGTTTGTCACCGGAGCCAATATCGCCATTAATGGCGGTCAGCATATGTATTAGTGTTGAGATACGGTTATACGTATATCGCCCAGACTGATCACCTGACCGGCGCGGATCTTGCAAGTCTTGCGTAATTCGACATGCCCATCCACAGAGACATCGCCGCCGGCAACCAGCATCTTGCCGGCGCCGCCGCTGTCGCATATCCCGACCAGTTTAAGCAGCTGGTTTAGCTCTACATACTCGCCATTAAGATGAAATTCAAGATGTTGCATGTGGATCCAATCGTCTAATCTGTCTGAATTCAGCCATCAATTCCGCGTCGGCACGATCGCTTCGGCGTAATCATAGAGCTCGCCTAAAATCGCTTCGCCTTGCTCGTCGGCAGTTTCGTGAAGTTGATCAATCTCATTGAAAAACTGTTCTGCATTGCGTGCGCCGCCGGCGCCATCCAGTAAACGGGCGGCGCGATGCTGTTCCCAGCGCTGTTGCTCGGCATCTGTAAGGGTTGCGGGGAAATTTCGGGCGCGGTAGCGAAACACCAACTCTTCAAGCCGTCCATCATCGAAACTCGGCGCGGTTTTGGCCAACTCAACCGGTGTCATTTGTCGCAGCCGGTTGAGTTGACGGCGATCGTTGTTGCCGATAAACCCGCCATATAAGTCTTCGTCGACATCTGGAGCAACTTCTGCCGGACGTTGAAAAACATCGCGCCACAGCGCAGACAGGTCCGGTAGCGCAGCGGCGTGTTCCGCGTGGTTCAACGCGGCGTCGATATCCATTCCCCAGCGTTGCGCCAGCGAAGGCAAGTACGGCTTCACATTGCCGATGACTATCGGCGATTTGTTCAGGTGGATTGTCTTGACAGGCAGTCGCGTCACATCTGCCGGCAGCGCATCGGTCTTGGTAAACATGCGTGTGCGGATGGCATGCGCATCCAGCGCAGACAATTCGTTCGGGTCGCAGGCCAGGTCCCAGACGATGACTTCGTTCTTGTTGGTCGGATGGATCGCCAGCGGCCATACCAGCGCAACACACCCGCGCTCGGTCGGTATCATGCCTGAAACATGCAATATCGGTCGCCGGAGGTGCAAACCGATTTCATCGGATACGCGCTCTTTTTTATGCAGGCCAAGGCAAAAATCGAATAGTTTCGGCTGGCGATCGCGGATCAGGCGTGCCAGGGCGATTGTCGCCCGGACGTCCGATAGCGCTTCATGCGCCGTTTCATGCCCGATGCCGTTGACAGCGCATAGATGCTCCAGCCGAAAACTGGTGCGCCCATCGTCATGACGGGGCCATTCGATGCCTTCGGGGCGCAACGCATAAGCAGTGCGCACTACATCGAGGATGTCCCATCGTCCGCAATTGTTTTGCCATTCGCGCGCATAAGGATCGATCAGGTTGCGCCAAAACATGAAGCGCGTGATTTCATCGTCGAAGCGTATCGTATTGTAGCCGACGCCTATGGTGCCGGTCTGCGCCATCGCCTGTTCGATCAATGCCGCAAATTGATGCTCGGGCAGTCCGTCTTGCAGACACCGTTGCGGCGTAATTCCGGTGATCAGGCATGACATGGGATCGGGCAGGAAGTCGGGTGCCGGCCGGCAGTAGCGCATGATCGGATCGCCGATTTCATTCAGTTCGGCATCGGTGCGGATGGCTGCGAATTGCGCGGGCCGGTCGCGCCGCGTCTGCGCGCCGAAAGTTTCGTAATCGTGCCAGAGAAAGGTGTGGGGAGACATGGGTAGGCTGCAGGATAGGTACGTTGTTCTTAGATTGCTTCAGCCACGCAATTGCGGCCGGCCTCTTTGGCTTGGTATAAAGCAGTGTCCGCTGCGGAGATCAAACTATTCGCATCCTGGGCGAGTTTCAATTCGGCGACGCCAAATGAAGCGGTAATATGCGGCAGCGGTTTTCGCATGTCGGCGAATACGACCGCCTGTTGCAAGCGCTCGCATAGTCGTTGCGCCACCATGACGCCGGCAGCCAGGTTACTGCCGGGAAGAATCACCAACAATTCCTCGCCGCCGTAACGGGCGGCAAAATCGGTTGGACGCAACGCCTCGCTCAATACGCGCGATGCCGTCTTCAACGCCTCGTCGCCCGTTAAATGGCCATACATATCATTGAATTGCTTGAAGTGATCGAGATCGATGAGCACAATGGACAGCGGCTGGGCGGTAGCGTGTGCATAGACTATCATCGACGACAGATTTTCATTGAGCCAGGCGCGGTTATACAATCCGGTCAACCCATCCGTCATTGACAGTTGGCGGTAAAATTCCCCGACTTTTTGGCGCCGCCGCAATTGCGCATTGGCGGCTCGCACGCGAAACGACAGCAAGCGCAGCAAATTGCGGGCTATGCTGTGCGATTCGTCAATCAGTTGCCATAAGCGGTCGGCGTTGATCGCCAAAAGATCGGTTTCCTGCACGGCGGTGATGGTAAACGCACTGGATTCCTCATCCAGCACCGACAATTCACCGACGCATTCACCCGGCAATACTTTGGTTGGCGAGCCATCGGCGCCGCCGCCTTGCGTTGTCATCGGCTCGATATTCAATGCGCCGCGCAGCACGATGTATAGCCGCCCACCCCGTTCGTTTGTTTCCAGTACCGATTCACCCTGCGCCACCCGCATGACAGCGCAGTCGGCAAGCAAGCCGCTCACATCGCCGACATCGCGAAACAGGTGCAAATTTCCAGCCGTGTAGCCGGATGCTCCAAAAGTAGTGAATTGTTCCAAAATTTTCCCTGGCTTGATATCTCGAATCGGCTTGGCATTCTAACCGACATTACGCGTTGACCTTTAACGCGTTTTGACGTTACTCCGACTTTGTCAGCAGAGTGAAATGTTCGACGCTGGGCGGCATGGCAAAAAACGGGCCGACGATATTACGCCATTCCAGGAATGCAGGAGACTCACGGAAATCGACAGTATGGTTTTCCAGTGTTTCCCAAAATATCATCAATATATAACGTTCCGGCGTTTCAATGCACTTATTTACGCGATGTCCGCGGTAGCCCTTGGCCTTGCCGATGACTTGCTCTACGCCGCGTTGAATAGCGGCGTCGAATTGCTCCTGCTGGCCTGGATGGATGCGGATGTCGGCAATTTCCAAAATCATGTTCTTACCCTATGTTGAACGGCGTTTTGCGCCGGTTAAAATGAGATTCGTCCTTAGTTGGCTAGTAGGCGACCCGATAGCGATATCCGTTGTAGTTCAGCACAGCACCGTTGGGCATCATTTTTTCCAGCACAAGCTCGGGGCTGATCTGGTCGCCTTCATGCAGCAGTCTCTTGTCGATCAGTACCGAGCGGTCTGCAGGATTCTTTGCGTAAATATAACCGCTGATGACGATGGCGGGAAGTTCTCTTTGTATATTTTCCGGCAAGTCTTGCAGCGAACCGACCGGTTTTTCATCGGCTTGGTTCGCTGCAGAGGGTGGGCGCCTGGTATTGACGCGCGCGTTGACACTCGCGGCTGTGGGGGCGCTTGCCGGCAAAGACGCCGCAAGCGGGGGCGGGCTTGCTGTAGGTTGAATGACAGGTGGAATTGTTAACCGAACGGGGGGTGTGAAGTTGTTCGGCAAATTGCGTGCAGGGACCGGCTGCGATCGCCATGGCTGGAGCCATGCAACTCCGGTGCCGATGACGGCAAATACGAAAAGCGCCAACAGCCACGGCAGCCATTTGTTCCAGACCGATGCAGTAGCGTTATCAGTTATGCCTGGCAGCGGTTGCGCGTAGACATTCGGAATCGAACCAAGCTTGCGCTCCGAATCGGCTTTTTTCAGGGCATCGAGAATATACGACATGGCGCTATTTTCCTGGCGAGGCTTGCATGACAGCCAGGCGGTCATGCAGGCGCGGCTCAGTGATATCGGTAGCGCGGCTCAACTGCATGAAAGTTTTGGGGCCGACCACGCCGTCGGCGGTCATGCCTTGCGCAGATTGAAATTCACGAATTCTTTCGATTGCCGCTTGATCGAAAGTTTGCTTTGCGGCAGACGTTTGGACGCCGCTTAGGCCGCCAAGCTTGGCCAGTTGCAGGGCGACCCAGTCGACGTCCATGCCTTGGTCGCCTTGGTGGATTACCTCCCGGTAACCGGGAGGTAATCTCCAAAAGGTCACAAAATCGCCCTTAAAATGACGCGCCAGCGCAATCAGGCTGACTGAATAGGCGGTATCGCCAATCATCAGGCTCGCCTGCGTGTCCGTCAATCCGGTGATCAACGCGTAGCAGACGTGGTTGGCTTGATCGCGCAGCGACAGTATTGCGGGGCGATTCAGTTGCCGAATTTCGGCAAAACCTTTATTGCTCCGGTAACAGCGCAGACTACTTTGCTGCATAACCTGGCAGGGATCGCCGTCAGGCAGCGACTGCCCCCATAAGCGGGCCAAATGTCGATATGCCGGTTCGGCATCGGTTGCGCCGGCGTCCGGCATAGTGTTCAAATTGGTTGAAAGGCCAGCGCTTGATTGAGCTGAAGTTAATGAAGATGAACGCCAGGGAACGGTAACCGGGTTGGCCGGGTTGACAGGATTGATTGCAGGGCTAGGGCGCGGTTTGAACGGGGCGTTAATTACCGCGTGCGCTGCGGTCAGCGCGAGCCGGGCAGGGAAGGTGGCACTCTGAGTTGCCAGGATGGCGATGCCAGCGAGCGCCACGACGCCCAGCAGCCACAAGGCGGCATGGCGCCATCGATTAATCGGGGGCTGTATGTAAGATGCGGGCGATAAGGCACGCCTTCCATTACCAAATACCTCGCGTGCAGCCTTGCCGAGAATGCGCCGGTCGACAGTCGGCTTTCCTTCTGCGTAGGCTCCTAGCAGGGCGCGATCGCACAATAAATTGATGCGGCGCGGCACTCCCTGCGTGAGCCGATAAATCGGCTTCATCAAAGTGCGTGGCAATGGTGTCGTTGCCTTCATCCCCGCCACGGTCAGCCGGTGCAGTACGTAACGCGCCGTTTCGGCGTGCGAAAGCGAATCGAGGTGGTATCTGGCAATAATGCGTTGCGCGAGCTGTTTGAGTTCCGGTTTTTCCAGCATCGTGCGTAATTCAGGCTGCCCGATCAGAATAATTTGCAGCAATTTTCGTTCGTTGGTTTCCAGATTGGTCAGCAAGCGCAATTGTTCCAGCACTTCGGCGGACAGACTTTGCGCTTCGTCGATAATCAGTATATTGTGCTGGTCGCCGGCGTGCGCGCGCAAAAGGAATGCATTTAACGCATCGACATAGTCCTTGATCGTCGCCGGCTCACGGCCATCGGTTTTGCAGTTGACGCGAAATTCGTCACAGATCGACTTGAGCAGTTCGATGACCGTCAATTTTGGATTGAAGATATAGCCGACATTGCAATTTTCCGGAATTTGCTCCAGGAAACAGCGGCATACCGTCGTTTTCCCTGCGCCGATCTCGCCGGTAAGCAAGACGAACCCGCCACCGCCGATGCCGTATAACAAATGGGCAAGCGCTTCGCGGTGCCGCTCGCTCATAAACAGAAAGCGCGGATCCGGAGCGATGGAGAATGGGTTGTGCGTCAGATTGAAAAAGTGGGTATACATGGCGTTCTACCCCCCGACCATGCCGGCTGCAATATTAATGGACAGGCCCAGGATGGCGACATTAAATAAAAAACTGAGTATTGATTGCGCCAACACCACCTTGCGCATTGCGCGGGTTTGCACACTGACATCGGATGTCTGCGCCGCAACGGCAATCGTGAACGAGAAATAGAGAAAATCCCAGTAGTTGGGGTTTGCCTCATTATCTGGGAAACGCAAGGGTATGGCGTCTGGCGCTGCACAATAGAACATGTTGGCGTAGTGGAATGTAAAAACAGTCCCGAGCAGGCACCAGGAGCCGAATACGGTTGCAGCAGTGAATGCGTACCTTCCAAGCCGCAGCCCCGCAGATAGATCCTTGGTTGTTGCCAATTCTACCGTAATGGCCGCCAGGCTCAGGATGGCAGCAATGGATAAAACTGCCAGTACCACGGCTGCGCTTTCGTCTTCTTGCTCGGCAATTTTGCGCACTCTTGCATGGCTCGCCCGCAACATCAGCCATCCCATCAAGATCAGGTATGACCATGCGGAGAAATTCCAGCCGGCGAGTATGCGGGTGAGCAGGGGCCAAGCCGAGGGTAGCGACAGCGCAACGCCAAAGCCGACGGCAGTGGCGATAATCAGACGCGGACGATGACGGATCAGGCGGTGAAAAGAGTGGCTGGGCATTAGCTTACAGGGGCCGGGAAACGAAGAAGGTAAATATCCATTGTACCTGCACATCGGAAAGTTTCGCGGCAGAGCGTTTGGCGTCAGTTTCGCATGAAAGTCTTATTTGAAGGCGTGAGCGGCGACGATTGCGGCGGAAAGAAGCAGCCCGTGAAGGGATGCCGCGCCGATGGTCTGCTGAATTGCGGGGGCGAGACTTTGCGGTGTGGCCGACAGACGTACGACTGCGCGAGCCGCACGGGCCGAAAGCACTGCCGGTGCCAGAGCGGCCAAAACGAGCCACGGCAAAGCGCCGGTAATAACTGCGCCGATGAGCCAACCGTAAGCGGCGATTGCGATCAGCCCATAAACCCAGCGCGCCTTCATGGGGCCGAGCCGCACAACCAAATGGCGCTTCCCGGCGGTTTTATCAGCTTTGAGATCGGGAAATTGATTGATGAACAGCACGTTGGTGACGAGCAGCGCATAGCTCGTAACGGCAATTAGCGGAGCGGTGGAAAAATGGCCGCGCTGCACAAAATCGGACCCGATTGCGATCAGCGCGAAGCCGGCCCAGACGCACGCCTCGCCGCAGCCGCGGCTGTTTAGCTTCAGCGGCGGCGCCGAATAGGTCCAGCCGATGAAAATGCCGGCAGCGCCAATCCAGATCAATCCCGCCGCGGAAACCGCAGTAAGCCATAGCCCGGCGACAATCACTGCCAATAAAAGCGCCGCACCGTACAGTGCAGTCTCACGGCGCGACAGTACGCCGTTCTGGATGAAGCGGCTGCCGCCGGTAAATGGGAAGATGCGTTCGGTATTGGCGTCGTCTGTGCCGTTCAATGCATCGTAGTAGTCGTTTAGCACATTGATTCCTGCGTGGGCGACGAGGGCAAACAGCAGCGTGACCGCAGCGGTGGCGGGAACCAGCGCCACGCCATCCGCATAGGCTGTCGCCAGCCCGATCAGGCACGCGAAGAAGGTCACGCTCAGGAATGCAGGCCGGGTTGCCAGCAGGTAGCGGCGGAATGGATTGGCAAGAGCTTCAATCGTCGGTTCAACCGGGCGCATAAGATTCCTTAGAATAAGTGTTCTAAATAAGCTGCGGGATTGCGATTAACTTGTTATGGTCGTTGAAGATAAACATTCGGATTGCCTGCGCTATTTTGCCCAAGAGTCTTTCAATGTCACGATACGGTTAAAGACCGGCTTGCCCGGTTTGCTATCGATGCGATCGGCCACAAAATAGCCGTGCCGTTCGAACTGATAGCGGCTTTCGGCTTGCGCTTCTTTCATGTCCGGCTCCAGATACGCGCTCACCACCTGTTTTGCATGGGGGTTCAAGGAAAGCTTGAAATCCTTGCCGCCGGCATCCGGATTAGGGTCGGTGAACAGGCGATCGTACAGCCGCACTTCGGCTTCCAGCGCATGGGCCGCGCTGACCCAATGGATATTGCCTTTGACTTTGTAATTGGCCGAGCCTTCCGTGCCGCTTTTGCTGTCGGCAAAATAAGTGCAATGCACCGCGGTCACATTGCCGTTGGCATCCTTGTCGCAGCCGGTGCATTCAATGACGTAGCCGTAGCGCAAACGCACCTTGTTACCCGGAAACAGGCGAAAATATCCTTTGCTCGGCGCTTCCATGAAATCGTCCGCCTCGATCCATAGCGTTTGGCTGATCGGGAAATGGCGCAGGCCGCGCTCAGGGTGATGCGGATGCACTGGAGCAGAACATTCGATCGTTTGATCGGCGGGGAAGTTGTCGATAATCAGCTTCAGCGGTTGCAGCACGGCGGTCGCGCGCGGTGCTTTCGGATCGAGGTCTTCGCGCAGACAGCCTTCAAAGGCGCTCATGTCGATCCAGCTATCCGATTTGCTGGCGCCGGTGCGTTCGCAGAAAAGTTGCAGCGCTTCCGGCGTAACGCCGCGCCGCCGCATGCCGACCAGAGTGGGCATGCGGGGATCGTCCCAGCCATCGACGATGCCTTCTTCAATCAATTGCCGCAGCTTGCGCTTGCTGGTGATCAGGTAGGTGACGTTCAGGCGTGCGAATTCATATTGATGCGGTAGCGGCTTCTTGAAAAAGCCGCCTTCCGTCAGGCGTTCGAGAACCCAGTCGTAAAACGGGCGGTGGTCTTGAAACTCCAGCGTGCAGATCGAATGCGTGATGTTTTCCAATGCATCCGAGATCGGATGCGTGTAATCGTACATCGGGTAAATGCACCATTTGTCCCCGGTGCGGTGGTGATGCGCGTGGCGGATGCGGTAGATGGCCGGGTCGCGCAAATTCATATTGGGGGAGGCCATGTCGATTTTCGCGCGCAAGATATGCTCGCCATCCTTGAATTCGCCGGCTTTCATGCGGCGCAGCAGTTGCAGCGACTCTTCTGCAGAACGCTCGCGGAACGGCGAATTGGTGCCGATCTCGCCGAAATTGCCGCGATTGGCCGCCATTTCATCGGCGGATTGACTATCGACATAGGCATGGCCGGCGCTAATCAAATATTCCGCCATCGCATATAATTGGTCGAAGTAATCGCTCGCGTAATAGAGGTGTTCCTTGCCGCCGCTATGCCAGTCGAAGCCCAGCCATTTGACGCTGTCGATGATGGTATCGACGTATTCCTGCTCTTCCTTGGTCGGGTTGGTATCGTCGAAACGCAAATGCGCCCGTCCGCCATAGTCGCGCGCCAGCCCGAAGTTCAGGCAGATCGATTTGGCATGTCCAATGTGCAGGTAGCCGTTGGGTTCAGGCGGAAAGCGGGTGATGACTTCAGGCAGCGGCCGGCCTTCGGCGTCGTTGCGGTGCGCGTATTTGGCCGAAGCCAGGTCGGCGTCTATAATGCCGCGCAAAAAATTGGATGACGGTGAGGGAGCCGTTGCGTTTTTGTTTTCGGTGCTCATGGATGGTATTCGCGACAATGCATAAAAGAGGTGAACTTGCGGTTATTTTACCGTAGCCTATCCGATTGCTGCGCTTTTACCGTCAGGGACCCAAACGGGCTCCCCAGTGAAATGAGAATCAGGATGCCGGCACACGGTACAATTGGACAACCATCCGGCGGTGTGCGACAGTATTATGGCGCGGCTGCGTAATCAATGATGCTTAACCATTCGTAACTATTCAGCTACTGGCCCGAGTGCGGAGTGCGTTTTGGGGAAAGATCGCGTCTGCAAGTAGCCGGACTCATGACCGCTGGCTACTTGCGTCGTACGCATTCCGCTCGAACTTTATTGGATCGCTCGCGCTTTCTCTTTCCCCAAAACGCACTCCGCACTCG
>JBIODP010000048.1:0-11566 GCA_044445195.1 Burkholderiales bacterium
GTTGGATCTTGGGTCAGGCTCGATACGTTTCGAAATATCGCAATTTTCTGACGATGCGACATATGTGCAGCTGGGTCCGTCAGGCTTTCCACGGTGAGCTTTGTGCCGACGAGGAGTTCCGAGGCGGAGGCGCCTTGTTTCGCCATTTCCGTTACTAAGGCGCCCAGTCCTAGCATGCTGTGGATTGGCGCATCCAGATTTCGCAAGTAACCAGTCATCAGCGAGTTGCGCTGCGCACTTGTCGGATCGTCCTTCATTTTGCAGTTTCTCCATGTCGACTGTTTGGCGGATATTCACCTGATTTCTGTCGCCCTTGCACCTTGCCATCTCGTATCGTAGTTCATAAAATACTGAAACAGAAGAATCTCGGGGAAAATCCCGCAAAAAGAGGAGGCGATAATGAACAATCTGGCGACCCCGTTTTCTGGCTCGATCGCGGCCACCGATCGCACTAAAATGGTTTTTGCGCTGCAACAAGCGGCATTTCAGTCTGATCCCTACCCGGCGGCGGATGCGCGCCGGGCAAAACTCAAGGCTTTGAAAAGGCAGATCGGCCGCTATCAGGACGTGCTCGCCGAGGCGATAAGTCATGACTTCGGTTTCAGAGCACCGGCCGAAACGAAAATGCTCGACCTCCTCGGCACGACGCTGGAAGCCAACCATGCTATCAGCCATCTCAAGCGTTGGATGAAGCCCAGCCGTCGCGCCACGGAGTTGCTATTTTTGTCGAACAGCTTGCAAGTGACCTATCAGCCTAAGGGGGTAGTGGGCGTCATCGTTCCGTGGAATTTTCCGATCTACCTTGCGGCTGGCCCACTCATCGCCGCGCTGGCCGCCGGTAATCGGGTGATGATCAAGATGCCGGAAATCACCCCGGCGACCAACGCAGTCTTTGCGCGCTTGCTGAGTGAGATTTTCCAGGAGGACGAGGTCGCCGTATTTGGAGAGGAACTGCTCGATCCGAATATGTTTACTTCGCTGCCCTTTAATCATATCGTGTTTACGGGGTCGCCAGACGTTGGCAGGATCGTGATGCGCACGGCGGCCAATAATTTGACGCCGGTGACGCTTGAACTGGGGGGGAAATCCCCCGCGGTGGTGACGCGCAACTATCCGCTCGCCGACGCCGCCAAGCGGATCGCTCATGGCAAAGCCACCAATTGCGGGCAGGTTTGCGTCTCGCCCGATTATGCGCTGGTGCCGCGCGAATGCGTCGATCGATTTGTGGCAGACGTTAAGACCAGTTTCACCAAACTGTTTGGCGGCAAGATCAAAGGCAACCACGATTACACGTCTATCGTAAACGAGCGCCACTATGCGCGCATAGTCGAACTGCTGGCGGATGCCCGCGCCAAAGGGGCTCACGTGATCACCTGCGCCGCCTACGATCCCGTCAACGACGGCCGCAGGATGCCGCTGCACATCGTCACAAATTGCAGTGCTGAAATGCGCATCATGCAGGAAGAGCTGTTTGGGCCGATTCTTCCAGTCGTGCCTTACGATACCTTGGACGGCGTCATTGACTTCATCAATGCAGGCAAACGGCCGCTCGCCATGTACTGCTTCAGCCACAATGCCGCAGAACGAGGCAACCTGCTGCGTCGCACGCATGCAGGAGGCGTCACGATCAACGACTGGGCTTGGCATGTCATCAACCATGATGCGCCATTTGGCGGTATTGGGAATTCCGGCATGGGCACTTATCACGGAGAAGAAGGTTTCCGTGAGTTGTCGCACGCCAAGACCGTGTTCAAACGCCACCGGTTTTTCCCGATCGACCTGTTTTATCCGCCTTACGGAAATTTCGTGCAACATCTGTCGCTGAAGTTTTTCCTTGGCGAAGGCGATGCTTCCCTAAAGAAGCTCAATTCGGTTCCCGTGCAATCAGAGAAGAGGCTGTGAGCCAAGTTGCGTCATTTATAGGCCTCACCAAACTTGCAGAAATAGGAAGCTGCATTTTCTAGTTTTGCCACAGATATGTTTACGCGGTTGCGTATCTTCTGGATTTGTTAAATATCTCATCTGCGCGCCAATGTTGCGCGCATGCTGCGGTGCAGTAGATTGCGATGCAGACCGAAATTATCAGCTGATGATCCGCGCTTCTTTCCGGGCGTTCCATGATCATCGAAATGAGAATATTCAAGCAATAATTATGTTGTGCATTTGGTGTCAAATATTGACATCTGGTGCCATATAGCTTAAATTCTCAAATGAGAATTTTTATATTTTTCCTTGATGGACTATCGGGCACGAGCATGAACGGAAATGCTAAAAGATGACTATCAAGAATCCAAGAACGCATAGCGCGGCCCCTGATATTCATGCTCCGGCAGTGCGGGAGTTAGGGTCCTTCCATGTTAGTAATTTGAAGCTTTTCCCTGATATTGTCAGAGAGTTGGGAGGCAATCCAAGGAAGCTGCTAAACGATTGCGGCATCGATCCCATGATTTTCGCGGTGGAAAGCGATGATGAATCTGCAGGCGATATTCCTCTCAGTACCTTTTTGCATCTCCTCGATCAGACGGCCAGGCAAGTCGGGTGTCCGCACTTCGGACTAATACTTGGACAACGGCTAGAGAACACATTGATAGACCCAATCGGCTTCCTCATGCAAAACTCGCCCACCGTCGAGGCCGCACTTGAACAGTTAATAAGATTTCTGCATGTCCGGACAGTTGGCGCGGCAGTCGACATTTCGTCTAGCGATGGCATCGCTCGCATTGCGTTTACATTGCTGATTCCCGATGCGATTGGAAGCGATCAATTTTGCGACCTTGCGATAGCCAATTTTGTCACCTTTATGTGGTTGGCCTGTGGGAAGGACTGGCGTCCCAGCAGCGTCCTCCTCAGCCGGAAGGCTCCTGCCGACAAAGCTCCCTATCGCGATCTCTTTGGCATGTCTGTTCGCTTCGCACAAAGTACCAACGTGCTGCTCTTCCCAGCAGAGACCCTTAAATATCCGATTGCCCATGCAAATCCAAGAATGGGAGAGGTGATCAAGACCTATGTCAGCCAATTGGAGGAACAGCACAAAGGTGATTTAGCCGGTCAAATTCGCCGCGTTTTGCTTAAACAGCTTCCTACCGGAAAATGCACGATCGATCGCGTCGCCGATTTGTTTAAAATCCATAGACGCACTTTGCACAGGCGACTTGCCGAGCAGGATCTAACTTTTGAGATGTTGGTAGAGGAGGCGCGCCAAGAGATTGCCATAAGAGCGTTGACTGTGAGTGAAATGTCTATAAAACAAGTTGCAGCCATGCTCGGATATCGAGACACCAGCGCATTCTCAAGGGCCTTTCGGCGCTGGGTAGGCACGTCGCCCAGCCTCTGGCGTTCCCAGTTTTTTTAAGGGGAACATTTGCAGGGTTTGCCGATTTCGGCGGCCATATTGTCAAGTGGGAAGTCCTCGCGATTTACGCTGGTCGGCGAGTGCTTCAGAAATTCAATTACGGGCGGCAAGCCATATTCTTGCATCCTGCCATAGCGCTGCTTCTTCTCTTGTCCCTGCTTCGATGATCAGCTTCGCCAAAACCTGGCCGTTGCGCACCAGGCCGGCGGCAAGGTGACGGTAGGGGCGGGGAAAACGATTGAAACCGGCCAATCTGTATATAAGGGGATACAGAAGCGAAGGATTGACAGGATCAATCCTATCCTTTTCATATATCGCTGTCCGACTTGCGATACGCCAGATGCCGTCATCGCGTCGTTCGAAGCGGTCAAAGAAGCGCAGATAGCTGGTCATGTCAGCTTCGATGGGGCCTAGTTTCACTCGGATAAGGACCGTAACGTCGGTGTCGCTGAGGGCGCGATTCCCCTCAATGGCAACCCTTGAAGCACCGATCCAATGCTTTGATATGACCGGACTGCCGGTAGCTGCCATTTTGGCTGACCGCTCGATAAAGCCTTCAATCGGTCCAGAATACCAGGTGACGGCAATCGAAGCGTCCGGATGGAACAAGTCGCGCAACTCGTCCCACCGCCCTTGGTCGCGAAATGCGAATTTGGCTATATTATGCGTGATGGCGAGAAGGTCATCCATGCGTGTAGTGCTCCGTTGTCGTCAGCCGCTAACCGTAATCCGACGTAATTCTAATAACCGCATTCGTGACAACAAAGGAAGCAATAGCACAAATATCTTCCAGCGGCAAGCAAACAATTCCTGGGGGGATATCATTTATATCGCTTGCGATTGCCAATATATCGGCGGAATGAGGCCATAAAAAGTTCTTGCCAAGAGAGGATCGCCATACTTCCAGTTTAGGGAATTTTCCGCTCTTAAATCCCTCGACAAGAACAATATCGCACTCCTGCATTCTGTCTAACAACGAATCCAGCGACGGTTCGACATCGCCGCGCAATTCGTGCATCAAGGCCCAGCGATTATTTCCGACCAATAGCACCTCCTTGCAGCCAGCTTCCCGCAGACGATAAGAATCCTTCCCAGGGTGATCGATATCCACATTCTTATGACTATGCTTGATCAGCGACGTTGTCAGTCCCCGTGCAGCGATTTCCGGAACAAGACGCTCGAGCAGCGTGGTTTTTCCCATGCCGGAATGGCCAGTAATCCCAAAGATTTTCATTTGCGGTTAAAAATTGTCAAAATATTCATATAGTGCCCCATAACCACTTGATATAATTTATAACCATGTTGTTTTTATGGTTATCGCATCGATTATAGATGAAATTATTTGCGATTGATAATCATTATCATCTACAATAAGTGATATGCTTCAATAATCCAGTTTTCCCCTGCTAACTTACTTTTCAGTTCACCCATTATGACTGACAACTCCATAAGCCACACGACCCCGTTCGTCCGGACGTTGAGGCGCTCACGCTTGGTGCGTTTTGCGGCAGTGGCCGGCCCGGGCATGGTAGTGATGCTTGCCGATACCGATGCCGGCAGCGTCATTACTGCGGCGCAAAGCGGCGCGCAGTGGGGATACCGATTATTGCTGCTGCAGTTGATTTTGGTTCCCGTTCTGTTTGTGGTGCAGGAATTGACGGTGCGGCTGGGTATTGTGTCTGGCAAGGGACACGGTAATTTGATTCAGGAGTACTTTGGGCGGGGCTGGGCTTTATTGTCGGTCGGTACGCTGGTGCTGGCCTGTATTGGGGCCCTGTTGAGCGAATTAAGCGGCCTGGCAGGCGTTGGGCTTATGTTCGGCATCCCTGAATGGGTTAGCATGCTGGTCATCGTCAGCGGCTTGACCGTGATGGCCTATACCGGTTCTTATCTGTCGGTAGAACGCATTGCGCTGGCGATCGGCGCATTTGAACTGGTGTTTTTGCTGGTAGCATGGAAGTCGCACCCGAACGAGGCCAGCTTATTGGCCGGCGCTGTCTCGATTCCGTGGCGCGAGCCCAAATATCTTTTTCTGGTTGCCGCCAATATTGGCGCGGTTATCATGCCTTGGATGGTGTTTTATCAACAGTCATCAGTGGTGGAAAAAAAACTCACCGTGAATGATTTATCGGCAGCGCGCTGGGATACGGCATTCGGCGCCGTGGTCACCCAAGTCATTATGGCGGCAGTGCTGGTCGCAACCGCGGCAACCCTGGGGACGGCCAATACCGGCGCCGCACTCGATACCGTTCAGCAGATTGCGCAGGCAATTACCCCGGTGCTGGGTCAAGCCACCGGCAAGCTGCTATTTGCTATGGGCATGATAGGTTCGGCGCTGGTGGCAACTATCGTGGTGACCTTGACTGCAGCGCGTACGCTGGGTGAAGTGCTGGGGGTCAAGCATTCGCTGGATCACCCACCGCTGGAGGCGCCGTGGTTTTACGGAATTTACACCGCATCGTTGGTAGTTGGCGGCGCGGTGGTGGCATCGGGCATTAATCTGGTGTCATTGAGTGTCGGGGTTCAGGTCATGAATGCCTTGCTGCTGCCGATTGTGCTTGGTTTTTTATTCCTGCTGGCACGGCGCCTGCCTCAGCCGCATCGCCTGCAAGGCTTCTATGCCGTGGTGGTGGCGCTGGTTATTCTGTTGGCGGCAGGTTTTGGCATATACGCCGGTTTGGCCGGGATGATGTAACCGGGTTGTCATGATCGCGACTGATCGACTGAACTTGTACACAGGAGGTCAGGAGAGTGTTAGAGTTACAAGTGGTTAACCTGAATTAGGCTAACTTGAACCGTTTCAGATTCGAATCTTTATTGAATTCAGATTTCATCGGATTCCAGATACGGTCGTTCAACTTGAACACGAAATGAAATGACTGCTAACATATTGGTTCTCGATATCGCCGGCAACCCATTCGACTGGATTGCTCCCCAAGATGCGATTCACTATTATGCGATCGGCAAGGTTGCATGGGAGCTTGGCGAGCGGGATTTCGTCTTTCGCGGTGGCTACGCGAACACCGGTATACAGTCACGAATCGTCGTAAAACCCATCATCGCTATCGCCGGCAGCGAAATCATGGCGCGCAAGTTGCGCGCAGTGTTGCCGCTTGGCGACAATAATGATTTGCTGTTCAAGCGCGACCGATATATTTGCGCTTATTGCGGGAAAAAATTTCCGCGGCAACAGTTGTCGCGCGATCACATTTTGCCGCGTACCCGAGGCGGGAAAGACGCCTGGATGAATTGCGTTACTTCATGCAAACCGTGCAATCAGGAAAAGGGTTCGCGTCTGGTGCATGAATTCCGTCCGTTGATTTATGCGCCGTATGCGCCATGCCGCTACGAACATTTTATTTTGAGCGGACGTAATGTACTGGCCGACCAGCATGACTATCTGGCGGCAAAATTGCCTCGGCACAGTCGCTTGTCGTGAATTTCCCGTAAACCAGAACCAAGTCGCCGCTTGAAATTTCTGCCCAGCCTCGGGTTCTGCATGAGCAGAGGAAGCTGCCAGCTAAAAAAAACCCACTGCATGAGTGGGTTTAAATCCATGTCAAAAAAGAGGAGAGACACGGAGGAGACAAGCACAGTATACGATTCGACTCGCCAGATATCAAATTTATAATTCGCATATCTGATATATAAATTTTGTATATCAATTTCATAATGTGGATTACGGTAATGAAATGGACATGGGGGCTTAGGTGAAAAAATCAGTAAAAGCTGCGCTATGGTCTGGATTAGTCTTTCCGGGAGCGGGACATTTTTTTTTGAAACGCACCTTGCGCGGCATGTTGCTGTTCATCCCGGCCCTGTTAAGCACTATTCTGCTTGTGCGCGGCTTGCTGGCACAGGCTGAATTGGTGATGGACAAAGTTGCAAGCGGCGCTGCACCTCCCGATGCGCAGGTAATTGGCGCATTGCTGGATGCTGCGCCGGAAACGCCGATAATGAATATTGCATTCTGGATCTTGGCGGTTTGCTGGGTGCTGGGCGTCATTGACGCTTATCGGCTCGGCAGCATTCGGGATAAAATCGGTAAGTGAAGCGCTACCCCAGGTATTTTTCGGCAAACCAGGTTAGAAAGCCGCAAAAAAGAACGACCAACAGCAACACGATCAGTAACCGCCCGAACTTCGGATTGCCATCGTCATGATTCATCGCTGGTTCGCCCTTGTGAGTTAATCTGCTCATTGTACGATTTAATCCTTAAAAAAGTGAAATAGCCGGTGGCGTCTTGAGCGATAATCGCATCAAGATGGAATTTGACGGACAGACATGCGAAAAAAAAATGAAGTTGGGCTGCTTGAGATTACTTCATATGCGCTGACACTACTTGCGCTGTGGGTCATAATGAAAAATGATTTGCTGGCAGCGCTTTTTTCCGGCTTGCTGGTATATTCGCTGGTTCATCTCGTGACTCCCCTTTTGGGCCGAAAAATTAGCAGCAGACGTGCGCGCATGGTGGCCGTTGCCACCTTGGCGATCTTGACGGTCACGGCACTTACTGCAGCGATTTGGGGGGGGATCGCATTTTTTCGCAGCGATGCAGGCAATGCACAGGTACTTCTCCATAGAATAGCGGATATGCTGGACTCATCGCGCAGCCAGTTACCTGCCTGGCTCAGCGAATACTTGCCCTCCGATGTCGAAAGCTTGAAGGAAATGCTGACGAACTGGCTGCGCGCACACGCGGCTGAAGCTAAAATGATGGGAGAAGCTGCGGGAAGAACGGCCGCTCATCTGCTGATTGGGATGATTATCGGGGCATTGGTTGCGTTAAGCGAAACCACGCACGAATATTCCCGCTTGCCGCTGGCTTCGGCCTTAGGTGATCGAGTCTCGAATTTGAGTGAGTCTTTTCGGCGCATCGTGTTTGCGCAATTTCGCATCGCCAGCATCAATACGGTATTTACCGGGATTTATATTTTGATCGTGTTGCCGCTGACCGGCATTCATCTGCCTTTGTCAAAGAGCATGATCGCCATTACGTTTTTTGCAGGTTTTTTGCCGATCGTCGGGAATTTGATTTCGAACTCGATTTTGGTGGTCGTGGCCTTGTCGCATTCTTTTCAGACTGCCATCGCATCGCTGGTTTTCCTGGTGGTTATCCATAAGCTTGAATATTTTCTCAACGCCAAAATCATCGGCGCCCATATCCAGGCGCGCATCTGGGAATTATTGATTGCGATGCTGGTGATGGAATCGATTTTTGGCATGGCAGGAGTGGTAGCTGCACCGGTTTTTTATGCGTACCTCAAGCTTGAATTGATGGAGCGCCGACTGGTGTGAGCACCAATCCCCAACCGGCATAGCGGGAACCGGGCAGGGCGGGCCGCCGTCAATTAGTCTCTGGACTTGAAATGCTCGTGGCAAGATTTGCACGTACCGGCCAGCTTGCCGAATTGCGCCTTCACTGCTGCAGCATCGCCGTTTCCGGCGACTAAGGCAAGCTCGCCGGCTTCCTTGCTGAAGCTGGCGACGTGTTCGTCGAAGTGCTTGCTGTCCTTGAATAATTCCGACTTGGCAGCGGTATTATGCCAACCCTTGCCTTGCTCGGTTCCCGGTGCAAAAAGAGAGCCCAAGCCGGATTGGGCGATGGCGGCAATAGTGTTGGCGGCTTTGATCACTTCTTCCTTATTGTACTGGCCATCAATGGACGCCTTGATGCGGCCGGTATTCCAGGCGAGAACCTGGAACGCAGACTGGCGCCATCTGATCAGGTTTTCCGGCTTGGGGGTTTGCTGTGCCAAAGTGGCGGACGATGCCGTCAGGATGGCGATTGCCAACGAGGGAGCGAGTAGGGCTTTGAGACGTTTGTTCATTTTTTTCTTGGATTAATGGGAAGAAATAGACCCTGCCCCATGCAGGGTCCGATGCTGTAAATGCCGTGTGTCAAAAATTAGATGCGATTATAAGCAAAAGCGAATCGAATTGTCGGGTCATTCAGGGTCAGCGAATCCGGCAAGCATTATTCTTATGGAGCCATGTCGGCCCTGCAGACGCCATACATCGTTGCTGCGGCGACTAAAATGGAAAAAACGAGGGCAGCGAGGCTTCCCCCGGAGGGCGGTTCGGCGTGTACACGGCGGAATAACCTTCCTTCCAACCGGTCGGCATCGGTTTGATCAGGCTATTTTTATGTTGGAAATCAAGCCTTTGCGAGTAATCGATCAGGCTTTTTTTCGCTTAAGTTAAAAACAGAATGCAACACTACGCTAAGCACCCTGGGCATCCACCACGGCAATCGCCGCCATGTTGATGATTCCGTTCGTATCGTCGCCGCGCTGAAGCACATGTATCGGTTTGTTCATGCCCATCAGTATCGGACCGATTGCCTCTGCCCCGCCCAATTTTTTCAAAAGCTTGTAGCAAATGTTGCCGGAATTCAGATCGGGAAAAATCAGGATGTTGGCGGGACTGTTTAACGTGGAGAATGCAAAACCGTCCAGCAGCTCCTGAACCACGGCCGTGTCGGCCTGCATTTCACCGTCCACAATCAGATCGGGGGCTCTTTGTTTGACGATCTCCGTGGCCCGCTTCACCCTGATCGCATGCGGATGGTCGACCGATCCAAAGTTGGAAAACGAAAGCATTGCAACCCGCGGCTCAATCCCGAGCATCCGCACCTTTTCGGCGGTCAGGATCGCTGTTTCAGCCAGTTCTTCTGCGGTCGGATCGATGGCGACAGAGGTATCGGCCAGAAAGTAGATGCCTTTCTTGAAAACCATCATGTGAAACGCATGCACGCTGGATAAGTGCTCCTGCTTGCCGATGACTTGCAGCGCCGGTCGGATCGATTCAGGATAGTTCGAATCGATCCCCGTCAGCAGCGTATCGGCATCGCCCATATGAACCATCATGGCGCCAAAGTACATGCGCGAACGTCGACGCAGGATACGGTGGGCTTCGGACTCGGTCATTCCCTTGCGCCCGCGCTGCCGATACAGCGCAGCGGCATATTTGTCTGTTAGCTCCGAAGTTGCCGGATCGATAATCGGCGCCTCCAGTTCGATGTGCAGATCCGCCAGCATCGCGGTGATATTCGCGCGGTTGCCGAGCAAAATCGGCTTGGCGATACCTTCCTCAACCAGCCTTTGGGCCGCCCTCAGGATTTTTTCATTTTCACCGTCGGGCAAAACAAGTATCCTCGGATCGCTCTTGGCCTTGTTGATGATCGAACGCATCACTTCCTTGGACTTGCCCTGTTGCGCTTCAAGCCGCTCGACATATTTCGCCATATCGGTAATCGGCTCGCGCGCAACACCGCTGTCCATCGCCGCCTGAGCGATGGCAGGAGCGACATGCAACAGCACGCGCGGATCGAAAGGCTTAGGAATGATATAACGCGGGCCGAATATGAATTTCTCGTTGCCATAGGCTTTGCTGACCGAGTCCGGGCATTCTATCCGAGCCAGTTCAGCCAACGCGTGGACTGCGGCCAATTTCATCTCTTCATTGATGCAGCTGGCGCGAACATCGAGTGCGCCGCGGAAGATGTATGGGAAGCCGAGCACGTTGTTGACCTGGTTCGGATAGTCGGAGCGCCCGGTGGCAATCATCACGTCATTGCGCACCGCCAGCGCCTCTTCCGGTGTGATTTCCGGGTCGGGGTTCGCCAGCGCGAAGATAATCGGGTTTGGCGCCATGGCAGCCACCATCTCGGCCGTGAAGGCGCCTTTGGCGGAAAGGCCGAACAGAACGTCGGCGCCGACTGCGGCTTCTTCAAGGGTGCGAAACGAAGTCTCGACCGCAAATTTTTCCTTATAGGGGTTCATTCCCTCGACCCGCCCCTTGTAGATCACGCCCTTGGTATCGCACATGATCATGTTGTTCGGGCTTACCCCCAGGGTGATGGCCAGCTTGGCGCAGGAATTCGCGGATGCGCCGGCGCCGTTGACCACGATGCGGATGTCTGAAATTTTCTTGCCCACCAGCATCAAGGCATTGAGCAGCGCGGCAGACGAGATGATGGCAGTACCGTGCTGGTCATCGTGGAAGACCGGAATATTCATGGTCTTCTTCAGCGTTTCCTCGATATAAAAACATTCGGGCGCTTTGATATCTTCCAGATTAATCCCGCCGAAGCTTGGCTCCAGCAGTTGGCAAGCGCGAACGATCTCGTCGGGGTCTTCACTGTTGAGTTCGATGTCGAAGACGTCGATATCCGCAAAGCGCTTGAACAGGATCCCTTTGCCCTCCATGACA
>JBIODP010000049.1:0-11528 GCA_044445195.1 Burkholderiales bacterium
CCTATAAAATGAGGTGTTGCTAAGGCGCGAACATAATATGTATAAGCAAGGGCTATGCCGGGATATTTTTCAGGCTCACCTGCTAGCGAGATACGCGCGCCATCCGCCGAAAGCAGTAATGTCGATCGCGTCGGCAATGCCTGCGGTTTCACATACAAAGCCCTGTACCTGGCTTCCATCGGACAACTGCACCCTTCCAATTCCAAGCGGCGCCGGGATGCCATCCACAAATTTTCCATAGGCTGTCACGGGAATGCTCCAGATCTCCAGTTCAATTGCCGCGCCGGTGCGGCGGTCGGTGCGGACCATGCCCGGACGTTGCGGTGGCCCGCCCGGCAACACATAGAATTGATACACCGGCGCGGTAACGGTGCGCGACTTGAAACGGGCGCCGGCATTGGTCAGTTGATGGTTGAGCGGCAATCCACTCATGTGGGCGCCGCATACGGCAATATCCACGGTTGCGGTCGCGCCGGCATAGACCGGTTCGCGGTCGCATTGCGGCAAGCCGTACGGCGTGGCGCCGACTACAGAGGAGGTGATGCGGTGCAATCTTGCGGCCAGGCCCAGCAGCAAGTTTTCACAGAACTCAGGCGCAAACAATGTAACGCCAAACGGGTGCCCATCGACTTGAAACCCGCCGGGCAGCGCGATGGCGCTGAGGTTCAGCAAATTCATGAAATTGGTGTAATAGCCAAGATTCGAATTCAGGCGGATCGGGTCGGCCTCCACTTCCGCTATCGTGAGCATTTTCGCGGCGGTCGGCGTCAAGATAACATCGCAACTATCCCAGACTTTCTCGGTGCTGCGCTTCAGGGCCTGCAAGCGGTATTGCGCCTTGAACGCATCGATTGCGTTAATCTGCTTGGCATTGCCGATTATTTCTTGCAGGACAGGCAATAACGCCTCGGGTTGCTTTTCGATGAATTCCGAAATTGCCGCATATCGTTCCGCCACCCAGGGACCTTCATACAGCAGACACGCCGCTTCAAGAAACGGGGCGAAATCGATTTCAACCGGTATGCCTCCCAGCGCTTGCATGCCCGTCACCGCGGCAGCAAAGCGTTCAGGACCTGCGCTATTCCCGAAATATTCCAGCAGCGCAGGCGAGGGCACGCCGAACCTGAATGCGGCTCCGTCCGGTACGGTTGCCTTCGAAGGCAGCGCGGCGCGCGAATAGGCGTTGCTGTCATCATAGTGCGCCGCGACGTTCAATACGTCGGCAGCATCGGCCACCGTCAATGCAAAAATCGATACGCAATCCAGCGTCCGGCAGGCTGGCACCACGCCGCTCGTGGAAATGAGCCCCAGGGTAGGCTTGACGCCAACCAGGTTATTGAAAGCGGCGGGAACCCGGCCGGAACCGGCCGTATCGGTGCCCAGGCTAAAACTAATCAGGCCGCTGGCGACGGCAACCGCAGAACCTGAACTGGAACCGCCGGAAATATAGCTGGAATTAAATACATTGCGACAAGCGCCATACGGCGAACGGGTTCCGACCAGACCCGTTGCAAATTGGTCCAGATTGGTTTTTCCGATCGGGATGGCGCCGGCGTCGATCAAACGCTGCACGACATGCGCATTCTGTGCCGGTTGATAAGCGTAAGCAGGGCAACCGGCTGTCGTGACAGTATCGATCAGGTCGATATTGTCTTTCACCGCGAACGGGATGCCGTAAAGCGGCAGATTTGCAGGATTTTTCGAGGCCAGCGCATCGGCATAGGCAAACAGGGAAGCCCGGTCCAGACGATTGATCCAGATTGGATTTGCGTCGGCATGTTCCAGCGCAGGCAATAACTTTTCAATCAGATTGCGCGGTGTCAACTCGCCGGCAAGATATTGCGCGCGCAGTGCCCCTATCGACAAGTTCGGCAAATCGTATTTCATGCTGCACTCTCCACAGTTCTTTGTATGATGGCAACATGCTGGCCGGCTGCGACCGAAGCGCCTTCGCTCACTAACCACTCGACCAATGTTCCCTGGCAAGGGGCGGATAAAGGAATTTCCATTTTCATCGATTCCAGAATCGCCAGATTTTGATCCGCATCGATGTTGGAGCCCGATTGAACGAGCACGCGCCAGATGCTGCCAGGCACCACCGCCGACAGATAACTGCAATCGGCCGGCAGTTCCGTCTCAGTGTTGGCAGTGGAGGCAAGCTCTTCGCTTATCCATTCGGCTTGCCCGCTCAAGCGCCAATGCTCGCGCTCGATATCGAAGGCGGTTTGCTGCCTGTCCTTGAATGCAGTAATCGACGCCTGGTTTTGCGACAGAAAATTATTGTATTCAGGCAGGGAAAAAGTGGTGTCTTCGATCCTGATATCGAAACGGCCCAACGGGAAATCCCGGCGATGCGCCAGCAATTCTTCTTCGCTCACCTCATAAAAGCGAATCTGGTCGAAGTAGCGGAGCAGCCATGGCTTGCCGTCCCGGAAGCTATTCGTTTGCCGGTAGCGGTTCCACATTTGCACGGTGCGCCCGACAAATTGATAACCGCCCGGGCCTTCCATCCCGTAAATGCATAGGTAGGCGCCGCCTATCCCTACCGCATTTTCAGGCGTCCATGTGCGTGCCGGATTATATTTTGTAGTCACCAGCCGATGGCGCGGGTCGAGCGGCGTGGCGACCGGCGCGCCCAGATAAACATCGCCCAAGCCAAGCACCATATAGCTGGCGTTGAATACGATGTCGACCACTTCCCTGGTGGTAGCCAGCCCATTGATGCGCCGAATAAATTCGATATTGCTGGGGCACCATGGCGCATCGGGGCGCACCGTGGTTTGATATTTTTCAATCGCGAGCCGGGTTTGCGTATCGTTCCATGCCAGCGGCAAATGCACGATCCGCGACGCTACTACCATATTGTTGTCGCAAGCCACTTCTGCTTCATACCGCTGCAGGAAGTCCAGCAGCGCATTCATAGGCAGCAGACGGTGATCGAAATGCACCTGCAAGGAACGAATGCCGGGCGTAAGATCGATGACCCCGCGCAATTGCGCATTTTCTATTGTTTGCATCAGCGCATGCACATGAAAGCGCAAGTTCAGATCCAACACCATTTCGCCGAATTCGATCAGCAAATTATCGTCTCCGGCGCGGCGGTAGGTCATTTTTGTGCCGGCATTGGATGCGCTGGCAGGAAACGTAACCTGCCGCAAAATTGCCGACTCTTCCCCTGGCGGCAGCGCGCGGGGCCGGTTTATCGTTATTGCCTCTGCGGAGGAGGGCGCGGTGTTGAAGATTCTTTCCTGCTCTTCGCGCAGCGCGACCGCAGTTTCAGCGGATACGCGCATGAAGCGCACGGTATCGCCGGGCTTCAACTGCCCGACTTTCCACAGTTCAGCCGACACAATGACGGCTGGACAGACAAACCCGCCAAGGCTGGGACCGTCCGGACCCAAAATGACCGGCATATCGCCGGTAAAATCGATGGCGCCGATCGCATAGGCATTATCATGAATATTCGACGGATGCAAACCTGCCTCGCCGCCGTCGGCGCGCGCCCACTGCGGCTTGGGACCGATCAGGCGGACGCCGGTTCGGCTGGAGTTGAAATGAACCTGCCAGTCGGTTTCAAAAAATGTATTGATGTCGCAATCGGTAAAATAATCCGGGGCGCCGTGCGGACCGTATTGCACGGCGATTTCCCATGTGTGAGAATATTGCGGGACAGTCGGCGGCCTGAAATCATGGAACAGCATCAGGGCCGGCGCATGCAATTTCAATACATCGCCCGCCCTGAGGGCGCGCCCGCCGTGACCGCCAAAATTGCCCAGCGTGAAGGTGGCCCGGCTACCGAGATAGCGAGCAGTGTCCACCCCGCCGGAAACGGCAATATAGGTGCGGACGCCGGCCCCTTTTATGCGGCCGCAGCGCAGGATATTTCCGCGATGGATTTTATGCGGGCGCCAGTTTTCCAGATGCCTTTCACCCCCGGTGCCGCTGACGGACATCGACATGTCGGCGCCTGTGACGGCGATGGTGCAGTCGCAATTAAAGCGCAGCGTGGCGCCTTGCAAGGTCATTTCCAGCGTTGCGGCATCTTCTGCATTGCCGAGCAAGTAGTTGGCAATCCGGTGCGCGTAAGCATCCATGGGGCCGGACGGCGGAATGCCGACCGACCATAAGCCTAACCTGCCCGGATAGTCTTGTATGGTGGTTTGAATTCCCCCTTCGATGATCTCGATGGTCTTGGGGAAATAGGCCATCTTCGCCAGCATTTGCGTGGTCTGACGTCCGCTCCGGAAGGCGCTCTCTAGCAGAATTTGCGCCAGATAGGCGAGGTTGGTTTCCACGCCATCGATGCGGGTGTTTTTCAATGCGCAGGTCAGGGCGGTAACCGATGCGGTTCTGTTCTCGGTTTTGACGATCAGTTTGGCGAGCAGCGGATCATAGTATGGACTGACCGTGACGCCGCGTTCGATCCAGGTATCGACGCGCAGCGAAGGATCGAATTCAACCGACGTCAGCACGCCGGACGACGGCTGAAAATCTTTTCCGGGATCTTCCGCGTAGACGCGCAACTGCATCGCGTGCCCATGCGGCTTGAGCGTGTCTTGCGCAGGAAGTTCCAATTCCCCTGCGGCAGCCTTGATCATCCATTCGACCAGATCGACGTCATAGACCTCTTCCGTGACGCCGTGCTCCACCTGGAGGCGGGTGTTTACTTCCAGAAAATAAAATTCCAGCTTGTCGGCATCGAATACATATTCGACGGTTCCCGCCGAACGGTAGCCGATTGTCTTGGCGAGCCGCACCGCGGTCTCGGCGAGTGCGCGTCTCGTCTCAGCAGGCAGGCCGGGAGCCGGCGTTTCTTCGATTACCTTTTGATTGCGCCGCTGGACAGAGCAATCGCGCTCGCCCAAAGACACCACGTTGCCGCGTCCATCGCCAAAAATCTGCACTTCGATATGCCGTGCCGATTCGACATATTTTTCTATATAGATGCCGCCATTTTTGAAATTGTTTTCCGACAGATACCGCACCGATGAAAACGCGCTTTCCAGTTCGCTGCGATTCCAGCACAAGCGCATGCCGATGCCGCCGCCGCCGGCCGTGCTCTTGAGCATAACCGGGTAGCCGATTTTCTGGGCTTCGATTAGCGCTTCATCGGCATCGGATAGCAGGCCGGTGCCCGGCAACAAAGGAACTTCTGCACGTTGGGCAAGTTCGCGCGCGGTATGCTTGAGGCCGAAAGCGCGCATTTGCTCCGGCGTGGGGCCGATAAAGACGATGCCGGCCGCTTCGCATGCTTCGGCAAAGGCAGCGTTTTCGCTCATGAAGCCATAACCGGGATGGATGGCATCGGCGCCGCTGGAGCGTGCCGCTTCCAGGATTGCCGGCGCCGACAAATAGCTCTGTATTGCCGGCGCCGGGCCGATACAGATGGCCACATCCGCCAGACGCACATGCAAAGACTCGATATCCGCTTCCGAATAAACCGCGACGGTAGCTATTCCCATGCTGCGGGCAGTGCGAATTATGCGGCAGGCGATTTCACCGCGATTGGCAATAAGTATGCGTGTAAACATTAGCTCGCCGTCAATTCGTCCCAGATTACAAACCGCACTGGAGTTGGGTTATACGCGTTGCAAGGGTTGTTCAGTTGCGGACAATTCGAGACCAGCGCCAGCACGTCCATTTCGGCACGCATTTCCACATACTTGCCGGGCGCCGAGACGCCATCTTCAAACATGAGGCCGCCCTCGGGCGTAACCGGAACATTCATGAAAAAATTAATGTTCGGGGCAAGATCGCGCTTGCTCATACCCTTATTCATGCCGATGTTGGAATGCGCCAATGCCAGCAAAAAGCTGTCGCGGCAACTATGCATGAATTTCTTTTGGTGCGCATAGCGCACGGTATTGCTTTCTGCAGAGCAGGCGCCGCCCAGCGTGTCATGCCGGCCGCACGTGTCGGCGAGTATGGTGAGCAAGGGACGGCCATAGTTGGAGTACAGCACCGTCCCTGCAGTCAGATACAGGCCGCCCTGGCGCTGCACAGTGTCCGTTGCGCTATACCGTTCCGCTGTGTCTTCTGCATTATAAAAAAGGGTATCGACTGCCTGATTCCCTTCCGCATCGATGATCCGGAACACCTGGCCTTGTTTAATCGTATGCAGCCACGGCTCGCCTGCCGGCAGCAAACGATCGTAGCAGGCGCTGGCTACATCGAGTTGACTTTCAACTGTATTCATAGTGTTCCTCAACGATACAAAAGTTCGGTGTTAACGAAGCCGCGTTGATTTTCCGGGCAATGTAGACGGCAAACATCGTCTTGCGCGGCCGGCCCCGAGGCCCATGCAGCCAGCCCGACTTTCTTCGGGCTATAAGTTGCGGCAGGGTCGAGCGGATGCGGCGCGGTAGACAATGCAAAAATGGCATTCATTTCAAAGCGCAGATCGATATAGTCACCCGCCCTGGAGTGGCCTTCGGAAAATTGCAGGCGGCCTTCGGGATCGGCAACGACTTTGCTAAAAAAATTAACATTCGGCACCAGGTCGCGCATGCCCAGCCCCCATTTTTCGATCTCGATCAGCAGGCTGTCCTTGCCATTGCGGAACATCGCGTTGCGATGTTCCTGATAGCGGTGTTCGCCGTACTTCGCCCGGATCGACTGGGCGTCGGATACGCCGCACAGCGGGTCATGCCAGCCGAGCGTGTCTGCGCTGATGGAGGCCAAGATTCTTCCCATGTCGGAATACAATACGTTGCCCTTGGTCAAATGCGCGGTATGCTGGGCTTTCAAGGTATCGGGCATGTTCAGGCGTTCAAGTTTTTCGTCCGCGTTATACAAAAGTGCGGAAACATTGGCGCCGCCTTCAAGGTCCGTGATGCGTATGGTGGTGCCGCGCCTGGCCAGATACGACCAGTGAGCGCCGCCTGGAAAAATCTCGCTCCAGAGCAAAGCGGAGGCATCGATACCGGCAGCAAGGTTCAGCGGGGAGGACAAGGGGCTTTCACCCGTGTCGGCAGTCATAAAACGCTCCCTTGCAGGACGATGGAACGCCGGCGCAATAATAGATTGAGCGGACAGGAGAGATTGGACACAGTAAGCGGAAGGTATTGCGGTGACATGCTCAGCCCCAAAGAGTCAATAAAAGCGAGGGGCGAGCGATCACAAGTCTTCGTGATGGCCTCCCGGGCTTTTATCCCTCCGTGTAGCTCTGCAATCGGCAGTCGGACTGCCATCCCCAAAGCCGGCTGCTCTCGGACCAGCCATCGCCATGACAGGCGATCGGAACCCTAGCAACCTTGCTCAAGAAGCGCTACCCGGTTCAATCCGGCTATCGTGCGCCCCTCGGTATTTCCTTATTAGCAGGAATAATGCCAGCTAACCCCCGGCTTTGCCGAGGGACTCATCAAGACATGACCTATGCAACACGCGTACTCCCTCTCCCGCTTGCGGGAGAGGGTTGGGGAGAGGGTGCATGCAAGAGCGATTGGCTTGGCGAACACCCTCTCCCTCGTCCTCTCCCCACGTGGGAGAGGGATTCTTTTCTCCGAACCGGCGATAAGATAGCGCATCGGGCAGTTCTGCCGCCTTTGGCGGCGCAAGGTTTTCTCAGCGCCTTTGAGTCGCTCACAAATTATGGCCCCCAGCTTTCCGGGGGATATTTACTTGTCGCAATTCAGCTGCAAAATGGACCGCTTGCACCAAAGTTGGTCGGGAAAAGTTGGCTGCGCTCAAATTCGGTGCGCGTTCGGTGTGAAAGGTAGGGAATCAGCAACCCCGCCGAAGCGGGGTTTAATGCGGCATAAGAAAATTATTTAGGAATCATCGAAGCGTGATGGTAGGACATAACCCAGTGGCCACCCTGCTTGACGAAAATGCTCGTGCCCAGAATATCGCCGCCGCCAGACTCACCGGCCTTGTTCTTCCACTGTGCTTTTTCTATACCGCTAACCCACGCAGTGTCCCCATTTATTTTTACGTGAGGATGTTCCAATGAAACCTTCAGCTCCGGCAAATTGCTAAATGTCCCCTCAAAATCCTTCTGCACGGCGTCCCAGCCGACAGCAGGCGCTTTGTCAAACGGGGAGATATGCTGAATGTCTGAATCATGCGACCACAATTTCTTCATGGCGCCGACATCGCGGGTTGAGAGCGCTGCGTAAAAGGCATTGTTGGCGGCTATCACGTCCGCATCCTTCGCCCATGCTGCGCCAGCGGCACCCATTAACGACATGGCCATCGCACTAGCAATCATAAGATTCTTGATTTTCATTTTTATCGCCCCCTGTTAAGTAAAGTATTTCGAATCGATGGCAAATATTGTTGATATTTCAGCCATTTCGAGCTTCAATTATAAACTATACCTGAGTAATTAAATCAAGTATAGAATCTGAATCCAGCCACAAAAGTCCTTATCGCAACCGTTCGCATTTGGCACTTGTCGCCCGTGGTGAAGATCGGCTTTCTGGCATCGAGTTTTCAACCTTGACTGTCGCTTCATGGCAGACTTGAGACAGACAGGTCCGCGGATCAGTGACTTTGAAGCTTTTCCTGCCGCCAAAATTTGTATGTCGCAGACACAGGCAATTTGACTTGTTGCATACCGAGTCGACAGCGGACTGAGCGTTGTCACGACACTACCAGAGGCGCTATTTTGGACGGCCGGCTTCGGCACTAAAAAGTGACTGGCATAACGGGTCCGGCAACAAATAACCACATTAATAGCAAGGTTGACATGCGTACTGCATAGGCGGAATATCCATCAGTCGGAATCGCCCGACTAATTTTTGCTGAGGATAAAAAATGAAAAATATCACCACAGTAATTCTGGGAATCATGTTGAGCAGCATTGTTGTGACAGTTGCCGCGCAAGAGGCTAAGCCCTATAAGGAAGGACACGTGGCATCGGTCACCTATGTTAAGACAAAGCCAGGGAAATTCGACGACTACATGAAATATCTTGATACGAGCTACAAAGCGGCAATGGAAGCTCAAAAAAAGGCAGGAATTGTGACAGGATATTCCGTGTTTTTAGCAAATCCACGCAAGCCTAGTGAGCCAGATCTCATACTGGTCGTAAACTACCCTAATATGGCCGCCCTGGACCGGGGCGAGGAGATGGATGCAATAGAGGAAAAATTGGCTGGCGGGATGGTCAATGCGAATAAAGGCATGGAAGATCGCGGGGCAATTCGAGAAATCCTCGGTAGTGAACTTGTTCGCGAGTTGGTTCTTAAATGAGCATTGCCGCAGTCTTGCGATGACTTCGTCGTCAAAAGACTTGCCATTCAGTGGGTTGATTGAGACCGTAGAGTGCTTGCAGTGAGCGACATTAAAAGTGCGGTCCCAATCATTTGTATTTACCCTGCCACAGTGTTTTCGTGGATCATCATGCCGCAACGCGCCGTCTGCCGTAGATTACCCGCACGCAGCGCAACCCGCGTTTGCCGGCAGTGCGCAAAAATTCGGCTACGCGACGGTCTCAACATGGCTGACCTGAGACAGACGGGCCACTGGATCAACCTACCGGCTATTTTTTGCTGCGAAAGATTGCCAACCCCTTAGCCGCCTGAGCCTGTATGGCCTTGCGCACCAGCGGCGTCCAACCGAGTAACCATCCCTTTGCGCCCAATGCCTGGCGCGACCAGCGCCACAGATCGAAGCGATCGATATGACGCGCTATCTTGCCTTCCCGGAACACAAAACTGGCTTGAATATCGTTGATCACGGTTCTTCCGGTCTGGGTGAAGGTGTAGGTCGCAACCCAGTGCGCCCGGCCGGTCTGGTCGTCAGCCTCGACACTGTCAAAAGTGAGAGAGAAGTTCTGTGCGCGGCTGGCCAGCATGCGCCACATGTCGGCGGCTTCCGCTCCGTTCAAAGCCGGGAACACCGGGTCTGAAAATTGTATGTCGGACGCATAACAGGCGGCCATGGCCTCGGCGTCGAGACGCTGAAACGCCGTATAGAAAGTTGACAGCAGATTTGCGTTCGGATGCATGGCTCAGTCCAAAGTTTGTTTTATCGGTATCTTGCAAAACTTCCGCTGCCGGTACAATCCTTTCGCCACGTGCCGAAAAATTGAGGGCGTAGACGTTCATTTCCAGCATGATGCGTTTTTCGAAGATTACATCAAAACGCCGGTACCTGGGGGACACCATGAATTGTGATAACCGCACGGTAGTTGATAATCCAAAATTCGTGTATAAGTGCAAACTGGCATAATTTTGTGCCGGTAAGGGAAAAATAATGAAAATTAAAATAATTGGAGTCATATTTCTATTAACGGTGACTGGATGTGCATCAATTACAGGAGATAAGCTGCAACCAGTCTCAGTCAAAACCACTCATGAAAATAAAGAAGTCACAGGGATCGGATGCACATTAACAAATGATGCCGGTAGTTGGTCTCTAACTAGCCCGGCAAGCGTGACCGTCCACAAAAGCACCGGCGACCTCGTTATCGACTGCAAAAAGGATCGTGTGGCTGGAAATGTGACTTTAGTCTCAAAATCCAACAGCGCGGTTTGGGGAAACCTGCTTATTGGCGGTGGAGTTGGCTATATTGTCGATAGAAACACTGGTGCTGGATTCGATTACCCTGCGGATATTACAGTAATGCTTCGACAAGTCGATGAAGTTGGAAATTCTGCGGTGTCGGCAGAGGTCGCTTCTGCCAATACTACAGTTGTGCCGGTTGTTACAGAAAGTAACGCCAAAACGAAATAATTATAAAAAGTATCGTCGGTCGAAAGTGATAAACACGTCTGAACGGTAAGCTTCACGGCAGCTCACGCACACCGAATCCGAGACGCCATTATTTAATAATTAAAATTTAGGGAGCAATCATGTTTCAAAAGACTATTGTCGCCGCCACTTTGATGGCAGCAAGTTTAATGTTGAGCGCAAGCGCTTCAGCCCAGGTTTATGCAGGCGCCTCAGTTGGCGAGGCCAAGTGGAATGCCGATTGCGCCGGCACCGTCAGTTGCACGAACAATGACACTGCATACAAGATCTTCGGCGGCTACAGTTTTGGTCCGCGTTGGGATGCGGAGGTGAGCTATTTCTCTGTGGGTACGGCCAAAGCATCGTTTTCTGGCGTTTCCGTCGACATGAAGGGTACCGGCTTTGATATCGCCGCCGTATACAAGGTGCCACTTAGCAAGGATTGGACCGTATTTGGAAGAATGGGTGTGGCCGAAGTCAAGGGCCAAGCCGATGCCGCCATGGGCGCATTCAGTGGTTCGGTCACGACCAATTCAGCCCAACCAGTTGTGGGTTTCGGTGTCATATACAACGTCACTCAGAATTTTGACATTCGCGCAGACATTGATAGCCGTAAAGTAAAGGTTGTTTCGGGTAGCGGCGGTAGCGGCAACGTTACCAATTTCACGATTGGCGGGCAAGTCTCATTCTAATAGTCAGACATAAATATCTGGTTCATCCGAGTTTTCTGTGGGTAGCCGAAGCGGGATAGAGATCAAGTCCTCCGCAATGGAAGTAGACGGCGGTCTTGAAATTGTCGCAGTTCCGGAATCCACAGGCACGTTTTTGTATCGTCGCAATTTTTGAATTCA
>JBIODP010000050.1:0-11507 GCA_044445195.1 Burkholderiales bacterium
GTGTTGAACCACCCGCTCCATCTTCATAAAACGCGAGCCCTTGATCAACACGGTAGTGGTCGGCGTCAATATAGCGTCGACCGCCTGCTTCAAGAGTTCGATATCGTCAAAATGCCTGGCGTGCGCGCCGAATGCACCGCTGCAGTAGCGCGCCAGATCGCCCAGCGTAACCAAGTGTTCTATGCCGCGTCCACGCGCATAGGCGCCTATTTCTTCGTGGACTTTCCTTCCTTCTCCACCTACTTCGCCCATGTCCCCCAATATCAGCACGCGCGGCGCCGGCGCATCGGCCAGCACATCGATGGCAGCCCGCACCGAATCCGGATTGGCATTGTAGGTATCGTCGATCAGCGGCGAACCGATGCGGCTGGTTTTCTTTTGCAGCCGTCCCGCTACCGGCGCAAACGACTCCAGCCCGCGCACCACGCTTTCCGGCGCAACGCCGATGGCCAGCGTGCAGGCGATTGCGGCCAGGGCATTCCTGACATTATGCGCGCCAGCCGCAGACAGATGCACCGAAAACCGATGTTTGGCCGCCCTGACGGCCAGTTTGCTGCCAAATTCCTGCGCTTCGACGTCGCAGGTGACATCGGCATCCGCAGAAAAACCGAATGTCGACACCGCGCGCCGGCCGACGCTGGCTGCAGATTCGCGCCAAAGCGGCGTGAAGGGATCGTCCGCCGGGAAGACGGCAATGCCGTCGCCCGGCAATCCGCTTAACACCATGCCGTTTTCTTTGGCCACTGCTTCGACACTGGTCATGAATTCCAGATGCTCGCGTTGCGCATTATTGACCAAACCCAGCGTGGGTTGGGCAATGGCGGCCAAGACCGCAATTTCACCCGGATGATTCATCCCCAATTCAATCACCGCAGCCCGGCAGTTTCCATCCATCCGCAGCACCGTCAACGGCACGCCGATGTCGTTATTCAAATTGCCGCGCGTGGCAAGAAATCGATCCCGGCCCCATTCCGCGCCTAAAATGGCGGCGATCATTTCCTTGACCGTCGTCTTGCCGTTGCTGCCGGTGACGCCGATGACCGGCACAGAAAACTGGCGACGCCAATGCCGCGCAATGTCAGCCAGCGCAAGCCGGGTGTCCGGCACAATCAAAGCAGGAATCTGCAATCCGATGGGCGCCTGTTCCACCACGACCGCGGCAGCGCCCCGGGCTGCGGCTTGCGCCAGGAAAGCATGCGCATCGAAATACTCGCCGCGCAAGGCGATGAACAAGTTGCCGGGCATGACGCTGCGACTGTCTGTCGACACACCGCCGAATTCAGCATCTGCCGTTGCGGTCGCGGCGGAAAGCCACGCTTTCAGGGTCGACAACGATGATTGCATCAGTTGAGCCCTTTCATCGTGACACGCGTAGCCAGCGCCAGCGCGGCGTGGTCGGCGTCGTAAAACGGCAGCTTGCGGCCGTTGATTTCCTGATAGGCTTCATGTCCTTTGCCGGCCAACAAAACCACATCCGGTTTGGCAGCATGCTTGATCGCCCATAAAATGGCGGCGGCGCGATCTTCAAATATTTGCGGCATTTCTTGCGCTCCGCTCATCCCGGCAACGATCTCTGCGATGATGGAAGCCGGGTCTTCAGTACGCGGATTATCGCTGGTGACCACAACGTGATCCGCCGCCAGCGCGATCGCCCCCATTTGCGGGCGCTTGCCGGGGTCGCGGTCACCACCGCAACCGAATACGCACCACAACTGACCGCCGCGCTGTTGCGCCACCTGGCGCAATGCAACCAGCGTTTTTTCCAGTGCGTCCGGGGTATGTGCATAATCGATGACGACCAACGGCGCTTCCTGGCCGCCGAACTGCTGCATCCGGCCAGGTACTGCAGTCAACGTTTCGACCGCCTCCACGGCTGCGACCCAGCCTATGCCTCTGGCTAACAGCACGCCGATGATTCCCAAGACGTTGCCGACGTTAAAAAAACCGACCAATTGCGTTTTTACCTGGGATGTCCCGTATGGCGAATCCAGGCGGAATACGGTTCCGGTGTGACTGGACCGGATATCGGTTGCGCTCAGGACGGCGACGCCCTCTGCCGTCCGACCTTGCAGCGTGTAACCGATGATAGAGGGGGCAGCGGCAGCGCCGGCATTGCGCTTCAAACGCTCAATCAGGCGCAAGCCCATGTCGTCATCCAGGTTGAGCACCGCATGCTGCAACTCCGGCCAATCGAATAATATGGTCTTGGCCGCCTCGTAGGCCGCTTCGTCGCCGTGGTAGTCCAGATGATCGCGCGTAAAGTTGGTAAATAAACCGGCATTAAAATGCAATCCATTCAGGCGTCCTTGATGCAATCCGATGGAGGATGCCTCGATCGCCAAGGCAGTCGCGCCGGTATCGCGCATCTCCGCCAGGCGGCGCTGCAACTGGACAGCATCCGGCGTCGTATAGCCAGTGCTCTGGAATTCGTCGTGGATACCGTGCTTGAACAGTCCGACTCCGAGCGTGCCGATCACTGCGGTCGGTTCGCCCAGGCGCGACAAAGCGCTCCCCAGCCACTGGGTACAGGAAGTCTTGCCATTGGTGCCCGACACGCCGACGGTGAACATCCCGCTATCCGGTTGCCCGTAGTAGGCATTGGCAATTTGTCCGGCGGCGTTCTTCAGGTCGTATACCGCCAGATGCGGCATACCCCATGCAGCATGCCACTCAAAACCGTCCGCGTCATACAGGATCGCCTGTGCGCCCTGCCCAATCGCATGCGCGATATGTTTACGGCCATCGGCGCCAGTAACCGGATAGGCGACAAATACATCGCCCGGCGCGATAAGGCGCGAATCCGACGATAGCTGGGCGGCCGGCGCATTGGCTTGCAGCCAGGCCAGAATCGCAGCCAACTGTGACGGGGCAAGCGGCATCACATTGACTCCTCTGACCCGGCAGCAGGAATAATGATATTGGTCACCGGCGAGTCGGGGGCAATGTTCATCGAGCGCAACGCATTGACCGTCACTTCCGAAAATACCGGCGCAGCCACGTCACCGCCAAAATGCAGCGCGCCGCCCGGCTCGTCAATCATCACCGCGATAATCAGGCGCGGATCGGATGCCGGCGCGAAGCCGGCGAATGTGGCGACATACCGGTAAGGTTTCGCGTAAACACCACCGACCACTTTATAGGCGGTGCCGGTCTTGCCACCGACCCGGTAACCGGGAACTTGCGCCTTGGGCGCCGTTCCGGCCGGACTCGCCACCGATTCCAGCATCGCGCGCACCTGAAGCGCAGTCTTTTCGGAAATCACGCGTTGCCCAACGGGCTGCTCGCTTATCTTTTGAAAAGAGAGCGGAATTTCATCGCCGTTACGGGCAAAAATCATATAGGCCCGTGCCAGTTGTATCAGCGAGACCGAAATGCCTTGTCCATAGCTCATGGTTGCCTGTTCGATCGGACGCCAGGACTTGTACGGGCGCATGCGACCGGCGACCGCGCCGGGAAAACCGAACTTCGGTTGCTGTCCGAAACCGACCGTCGTAAACATTTCCCACATTTCCTGCGCCGGCATTTCCAGCGCGATCTTGGCAGTGCCTATATTGGAGGAATGCTGGATGATTTCAGCAACCGTCAAAACCCCATGCGGATGCGAATCATGAATCGGCGCCGGACCGACGTACATGACTCCGGGCGCCGTTTGAAACGTGGTGCCTGGGGTAACGCGCTTGGTGTCCAGCGCCAGCGCTATCGTGAACGGCTTCAAGGTTGAACCCGGCTCAAAAGTATCGGTCATCACCCGATTGCGTAATTGCGCGCCGGTTAATATCGACCGGTTATTCGGATTGTAGGTCGGCAAATTCGCTAGCGCCAGCACTTCACCGGTTTTGACATCCAGCACGACGATCCCACCGGCTTTCGCCTTGTATTTCTCGACCGCCTCTTTCAGTTTGGTAAAAGCGATGTACTGGATCTTGCTGTCGATCGACAAAGCCAGGTCGCGGCCGTCATGCGGCGTGCGCACTGCCTGAATATCTTCGACGATGTGTCCCATCCTGTCCTTGATCACACGGCGGCTGCCAGTGATGCCGGCCAGGTTTTTCTGTTGTGCAAGCTCCATGCCGTCCTGTCCGGCATCTTCGACATTGGTGAATCCCACCACATGCGCAGTCACATCGGCTTCCGGGTAGAACCGCTTGTATTCCTCGCGGGTTTCAACGCCAACGATGCCGAGTTGGCGTATCTTGCTTGCCGTGTCTTGTTCGACCTGGCGTTTCAGGTAGACAAACCCGCGATCCGAATCCAGCTTGCGGCGCAAATCGGCATCGCTCATCTCGAGCAAGCTTGCCAGTCCGGCCAATTTGGCCTTGGGCGCCAGCAGCACATCATCGGGAATCGCCCAGATCGCTTTGACCGGCATCGACGAAGCCAGCACTTGACCATTACGATCGGTTATCTTGCCTCGCGTAGCCGGCAATTCAAGTGTGCGCGCATAGCGCGATTCACCCTGCTTTTGCAGGAACTCGGTCGAAATCCCCTGCAGCCACAATGCGCGCCCGATCAATGCGCAGAAGGCAGCAAACAAGATGAACAATACCAGCCGCGAACGCCACACAGGCAGCTTTAACGCCAATACCGGACTGGCGGAAAACGGCACGCCTTTGGCGGCGGCGGTACGCGACAGGTTGCGTCTCATTTGTTTCCCGCCGTCAGATACTGAGTGCGCGCGGACGTGACCGGCACCATGTGGAGGTCGCGCCGGGCCAATGCTTCAATGCGCGCATGCTTGCCCAGCGTCGATTGATCCAGTTGCAATTGCGACCATTCAATATCGAGCTGGCGCGCCAAAGCCTGCGCGCGTTCAAGTTCGATAAACATGCGGCGCGATTGATATTGCGCATTGACCAGCGACAATGCGCACAGCACCAAGGCGATGAGCAGCGAGATGTTGAGACGCCCGCTCATGCCCCGCCCTTCAAACCCGGCAGATTCGGCGCTGCGGCGCCGACGCGTTCGGCCACCCGCATCACGGCGGAACGCGCCCGCGGGTTGCCGTTGATTTCAGAGGCGGACGGCTTCATTTTCAACAGCAATTTCATTTCCGGTTGCGGTAAATCGACGGCGCGAATCGGCAAGCGGCGGTCAGGCTGCGGCACATTGGCCTTGGAAGCCATGAAGCGCTTGACAATGCGATCTTCCAACGAATGAAAGCTGATCACCGCTAATCTCCCATGAGGGGCCAAATGCCTGAAAGCCTCGTTCAGTCCTATTTCGAGTTCTTCAAGCTCTTTATTGATGTAAATCCTGATAGCCTGAAAGGTACGAGTGGCCGGGTCTTTGCCTTTCTCGCGGGTTTTAACGGCGTGCGCCACGATCTGGGCAAGCTGTCGTGTGCTTGAAATTGGCTCGACTGCCCGGCAAGCTGCAATCGCCTTTGCAATCTGAAAAGCAAACCGTTCTTCCCCATATTCTCGTATAACCTTTTCGATAGTTTCCTCGGTTTCCATCGCCAGCCATTGCGCCGCCGATATGCCACGCGTCGTGTCCATGCGCATATCGAGCGGCCCGTCGAGGCGAAAGCTAAAACCCCGCTCGCCGTCATCGACCTGCGGCGACGAGATTCCCAAATCCAGCAACACGCCATCCACCTGCGCCACGCCGCGCTCGGCCAATGCCTCGCGCATCGTCGCAAAACTGTCATGCACAATCGTGAAGCGCCGATCGGCCGCGTTGATCTGCGCAGCCGCGACGGCTTGCGGATCTTTGTCAAATGCAATCAAACGACCGCCCGGACCGAGACGCTCCAGTATCTTGCCGCTATGCCCGCCACGCCCAAAGGTACCATCTACAAATATGCCGTTGGCACGCTCACCCGTAATGGACAACGCCTCCACCGCTTCATCCAGCAACACCGTCCGGTGCTGGAAATCTGGCACCTCCTGAACACTCATCGCGGGCCGTCAGAATGAAAAATTGCTAAGCGCATCGGGCATGCCTGCAGCAATCGCCTGCGATTCGCTGTCGGCGAGCTTGCCTGCATCCCATATTTCAAAGTGACTCCCCATCCCCAGCAACATGACGTCGCGCGCTAAACCTGAGGCAGCCCGCAATTCAGGGGCAATTAATATTCTCCCCGCCGAATCCAGCTCCACATCCGACGCATTGCCCAGGAAGATACGTTGCCAGGCGCGTGCCGACATCGGCCATGCCGCAATCTGCTCGCGATGGCTCTCCCAAACCGGACGCGGGAAAAACAACAGACAGCCATGCGGGTGTTTGGTCAGCGTGACGCTTCCTCCGCACTGAATCAACAGCGCGTCGCGATGCTTGGCTGGAATAACCAGCCGCCCTTTGGCATCGAGATTTAGTGCGGACGCTCCTTGAAACACCTTGGCTGCCTTTTTATCGTTAAATATTGAGTAATGATTAACTAACAGTCGTGACCACTATTTAGGGGGCGAGAATTAGAAATTTCACCCACAAAAATACACTTTTCCACACTGTCGCCCACTTTAGTTGAAGCGCCATGCAAGGTCAAGCAATATTACGCAGGAAAAACAATGATTTTTTCAATGAAGTCAAGGACTTAGGCTATGACTTTAATGGGTCATTTAAAGAAAATACATAAGATAATTAAATACTTATCGTTGATACTGAAGGTGACATCTCATATAAACACATGTGTTTATCGAGAAAATGAGGGATTCAGAAGAAGGAAATAAAAGCGAAAGGGCTGATGGGCCGCGATTGATTCGGCATGAATCCGTAATAGATGCGAAACATTCGCGATTGATTTGAAATATGAGCATGTACGCAGCACCGACAGTCACGGCAGTTAACACTTGTTTGCGAATGGCTTTTTGTCTTACACTGACCGTGAACCGGTGAGCCGTGGAAATTCGGAGGCCACGGGCTTGAAAAGCCGCGCAAGCGGACTGCATGGATGGAGGGACGTCCGGCCTCCCATCGGTTCCCTTTCGCCAATATCCAGTTTGAATTCGGCACCGCTCAAATCATCATCTTGCTTTATACTGGAAACCGTGAATCGGTGAGCCGTGGAAATTCGGAGGCCACGGGCCTGGACAGCCGCTTACGCGGCTTACTTGGATGGAGGGACGTCCGGCCTCCCATCGGTACACTTCTTTTTGGCGTTGTTTAACGCGCCTACGAAAGCCTATGCCTCTTTTTGTTCAGCTCGCCGCCATTCGCCGAATCAGTTCCATACCACGTTGATTGCGCGGGTCGCCATCATCGACAAACAGCGGCGAATCGATTGCTTTGGTTTTCCCGCTCGGATGATTCGTGCTTAGTCTGGCCGTCTCTATCGCATTGCTTTCATTCAACCGCCGTAGCATTTCCACACCTCGATCACTGTACGGGTCGGCCGAATGCGCCACCTGTGTGCTGTTGATGGCAACCTGGCTAAGGTCGGCGAGCGAAGGCAGCGCCGGATTGTTGGTAATCGCCACGCTCAAGATGCACTGCACCTCGCCGGTCTTGCCGTCGAAAGTAAATACCGGCGAGATGTAACGATATTCGCGGGAGGCAATCATGGCTTTGGCCTTGTCGTTCCACTTGATGCCGACCGCGAACATTCCTTCCCCATCGCGCCATTCCAAGCGGTTAAACCACCCGGCAGCGGGCGCTGGTTGCCCGTTTTGGGCGGTATGTATCGATTGATGTTCGTAATCGATGAGAATGTCTTTACCGCCCGCCAGGGATGCGGCGATGACACGCGCCGCATCGGCTGAATCCATTTTCCAGCCTTGCAACCCTTGCGGGCGCCCGTCATTGGCGCGAAACACGCCATCCGGCAAAATCCGAATTTCGTTTCCAGCACCCGCCAGCTCTTGCGATAGATTTGCAATTTGCATGGTCATTTCCCTTATGATGGAATCCGCACGCCAAGCGCGGTAAGTTTGCTGCCAAGGTCGGCCTTTTGAGCTTGCAAGGTGACCAATTGCGCGTTCAAGCTGGCGATGGCGGCGCGACGCGTCATCACCGGACGCAAGACTGTCGAATGGCGTACCGGCCTACGGCGAGTGCTTGCACAGCTCGAACGGCGCATAGGGGTGTCAGCTATAACCCTTGAAGGCATTGTGTCCCTTATAGCCGAGGATGAACTGAACAGGCGAAATGTGGCTCGAGACGGTCGCCACATTCAGGATGGGCAACTGGCTCTACTAATCGATGCAGTAATTGATGAAAGCAGCTTGATCGATACCATTCTTCACGCTATCGGAGGTGCCACCTTGAAATTGGAAGCAAATTTGCCGCCAGATAAGTTTGTTCGTATTGCATTAATGCTTCTGCAACAATTTAGGGAGGCAGGGGTTTTTGATGAAGCCAAAGTGCATGATGCGGTCGCTATTGCTATTCCGTGATGGCCCCTAGCGACATATTTAACGCTCGTGAAGGGCTGCTTGGTGCGCTCTATCATGTCGTCGCCCAGCGCGATCAATACCAGCGACAGATCGCCGACCCGGCCCAGCGCGTTGATTGCCGCCGTGACGGCAGCGCTGTCGATCTGAATGGCGTTGCTCATGGCTTTGTCCTATAATTTCAGCGCGGGGTAGAGGTGGATCGTTTCGGACGTTTGGGTCAAGGGGTGCGAAAGCACAGCACGAGCTGCCACCTGCCCTGCCCTGTTCATGGTTTTTTCCTATATAACGCCCGTGTTTTTTTGTATTCTTCGTTATTGATTTGGAACAAACGACCGGGACATTTCCCAGGTATCAAGTTTCATTTCATTAGCGGAATTCGCTGTTTCGACCTATTTTGTTCCAGAACCAGAAAATAGCCGAAATCGCCCGGAAACCCGCATGGCCTTTCGGTTTATTCCGTTTTATTCGGGTTCTTCCCATGTACCATACCAATCGCCCCCCCTCAGAAGGAGTACGCAGAATGTGAATTGACGCCAGAAGGCTGGTAACCCGAGGAAGGTTTGCCCTCAGGTTTGTGTCTTATACAGACAGGTAAAATCGGCGGGGAGAGAGATAAATCGAGAAAATTATTCGTCGCGTGTTCGCAGCATGAAATTAGTCAGAAATACCGATTCTATATTATTGGTATGCAGGTATTGATTGGCGGCATCCCGGAGCGAATCCTGCATGATTTGCACGCCATTCTTGCCGGCCATCCGCCGCGGATCGGCCTTGGCCAAAACCATCTGAAATATAACGTCCAGATTCTTCTTCTGTTCCAAGGCCCAGCGAGAACTGTCCATCCCGGTTCCCACTGCAATGGTGGTCGTAATTTCAAATTTCTGTGTTTGCACCAGATAGGGACCGAATTTGGCGTAAGCGACGGCCGGGTGGACATCGTCCGGCGTTCTCAACTGGGTCCAGGTAAATAAAAAGATCGCGACCAGTCCGGCTACGACCACTGCGGCGCAATAGGCAACGAAGTTATCTTGAGAGGCCGGATTTGACATTATTAGCGCCAGATTAAGGAAAATACATTTGAAATCAAATAACCAAATGAATCGAATTAGCCGGGTCGTTGCAATATGTGTGTCGAACCTGTGCGCCTGACATACAAGACTCAACTCGCATGAATTTTAACATAAAATTGTCATAGCGCAACATTTTTCGATTGAATCATCGCATAAATTGTCATAGCGCAACACTTTTATGCCCAATTTACCTTTCAGACGGGATGACTCCGAATAAAACAGGGAACAAATCCAGCGATGACGGTCAGGCCCCGATCGCCGCCGTCACCTCGATTTCAACCTTGTACTCGGAGTGAATCAGCTTGGCGCCGATTGTCGCGCGGGCCGGCGTATGCCCGGGCGCCACCCAGTCGTCCCAGACCGAATTCATGGCGGCATAATCGCCGACCGACGCCAGGTAAATCCGGGCCGACACGATGCTGGTCTTGTCGGCCCCGACCCTTGCCAGAAGAGCGTCGATGAATTGCAGGATTTCTCGGGTTTGCCCCTCTACGTCGTGCGACGTATGTTCGGCAACCTGACCCGCAATGTATATCAACCTGGCAGCGCCGGTGTTAACGACCGTCATCTCGCTAAAACGCGGTCCCATTTCGTAACGTTCGATTTTCATAATGGCGCTTTCCCCGTATTCATGAACCACTGCCCATGCTACTCGCATTTCTTGCTTCGCCCGGCATCCTTCCTTATAGGTAAGGCCGATTCCACCAACCACCGCCCAGCGACTGAAACAGCGCCACCGTGTCCGCCAGCCGGTTTGCCTGCGCCTGCACCAGATTCAGGCGGGCTTGCTGGTAAGTCTGCTCGGCACCCAATAGCATCAGCGTGCTGATATCGCCTAGTTCAAGCTGGCGGCGGGCAATCGCCAGACTTTTGGCCGCGGCTCGTTCGGCCTTGTCCGCAGCGCGCAGGGCCTGCGCGTCCGACTGAATCGCCTGCAATGCGTCCGCAACATTCTGGAACGCATTCAGCACGGTGGCGCGGTATTGGGCCGCCGCCTGGTCGTAAGCAGCCATAGCGGCGCTTTCACGGTGCTTCAACGTGCCGCCATCGAAAATGGGTTGTGTGATGCCACCGGCCAATTCCCAGAATCCGGTTCCCGATTTGAACAAATCCCCCAATGTGAGCGCTGCCGAGCCATAGCCAACAACACCCAAAGTGATATTCGGCAAGCGGTTGGCTGCGGTAACGCCTATCGCGGCGCTGGCAGCATGCAATTGTTCCTCGGCGGCGCGCACGTCGGGCCGGTGTTCGATCAGCGTTGACGGCAACGAAAGCGGCAACTCGGCCGGCAACTTCAGGCTATCAAGAGAAAATTTTGTCGCCAGCGATTCGCTCGGGAAGCGGCCAGCCAACGCGTTGAGAAGATCGCGTTGTATCGCCAACTGTTTTTCCAGCGGCGGCAAAGCAGCTTCAGCAGCTGCCAATGCTGCCTCCTGCGCCGCCACATCGGCCACTGCCACCTGCCCCAGTTGATATTGGCGATGAAACATATCCATCAATTTAACCTGGCTGGCGATGATTTCCCTGGTCGCGTCAATCTGACCGCGCAACCCGGCCTCCTGAATCGCCGCACTGACGACATTCGAACTCAGCGTCAGATACGTCGCTTCCAGTTGAAAGCGCTGCGACTCTGCTTGCGCTTTCAGCGACTCGACCTGGCGCCGATTGGCGCCAAATACGTCGGCCGTATAGGATACCGAAACCTGAGCGGTATGCAGATTGTAATAGGTCGCGCCGGAAGCTGCCGAACTGGACAGCGTACCGGCAACTTTTTGCCGGGTCGGGGTAAATCCCGCTTCGACCGTCGGGTAAAAGTAGCCTTGCTGCGCGTAGACGTTCTCCATCGCTCCGCGCAACGCCGCCTGCGCTGCATCGACATCAGGATTTTGCTTCAGGCTGGCCATTACCAGATCGTTTAATGACTGTGAGTGAAACATCTCCCACCATTGCGCCGGAATATCGCGCTCGGCGATAAAGTGTTGCGCTTCGCCGAGTTTGGTGTCGGATGCAACCGTGGCAGGCAAAGTCGATTCGGCCGTGTAGGTTGCGGGCAACGAAGCGGCAGGCCGCACATAATCCGGCCCGGCAGCGCAACCGGCCAGCA
>JBIODP010000051.1:0-11496 GCA_044445195.1 Burkholderiales bacterium
ACGTCGGGGCGGCGCAGCATCGGGCTATCGGCCGGTGTCGCGCCGCCCAGCGTCGCATGGTTGCCGCCGCCAGTGCCGGTGTGACGGCCGTCAAGCATGAATTTTTCGGTGCCCAGCCGCGTATGGCGCGCTTCTTCATAGAGCGTAGCGATGTTGTACACCAGTTCGTTCCAGCTGGCTGCCGGGTGAATATTGACTTCGATCACGCCGGGGTCGGGTGTCACGCTCAGCAATTTGATGCGCGGATCGCGCGGCGGCGGGTAACCTTCCACCCACAGGCGCAGGGTGAGTTTGGCAGCGCAATCTTCCACCACGTTCAGCAAGGCAATGTAATCCTCGATGCGCGTCAGCGGAGGCATGAACACGTGCAGCCGGCCGCTCCGCACCTGCACGCATAGAGCGGTGTGGATTATCTCTGACGCTGCGGGTTTGGCCGGTTCTGTGGGTTCGGCCGGCATCGCCGATGTGTTGGCCCGTGCGCCACCGGCCACCGAGGCGGCAGGAACTTCGCTCTTGATGCTCTTGGCGCTCTTGGCGCTTTTGACATCTTCCAGCGGGGCGCGCGGGGCAAACGGGTCTACCTCGCATACCGGAGGCCTGGCGTCAGGGTGCTCCCAAGGCAAAGAGGCAAGCGGCAAACGCAAGCCCATCGGCGAGTCGCCGGCAATCAGGTACAGATTCTCACGCCGGATCGGCCATGAACAGGTAACCCATCTGGGGGCGCCGGCCGGCCGTGCGACGGTAGCCGGCTCCATCGGCTTGAGCGGCAGCGCATAGCCGACTACCGCGCCTAATCCCTGTTCCAGCAGGCGCGCCAGGCGGCGGCGCTCATCGCCTGCCTTCAAGTCGGCCTTGAGCGGGTCCAGATTGGCAGGCAGGCGCTGTTCAAGCTGCGCCTGGCTCCATACATCTTCGTAGGCTGGGATCATGCTCTCTACCGGCAAACCCAGCGCGCTTGCCAACGCGCCCGAAAAACGTTCCGCCTCATCGGCCCCATAGCCATCGTTTTCATTTTCATTGGCAAAGAGCGCCGCGTCGCGCCACAGCGGTTGACCGTCCGTACGCCAGTAAATGTTGAAAGCCCAGCGCGGCAACGGTTCGCCCGGATACCATTTCCCCTGGCCATAGTGCAATAAACCACCCGGCGCAAAATGCTTTTTGAGACGATGCGTGAGCTGATGCGCCAGTTCGCGTTTTTTATCGCCGTGCGCGTCGGTATTCCATTCGGCGCCATCCATATCGTCGATCGAAACGAAGGTCGGCTCGCCTCCCTGCGTCAGACGCACGTCTTGCTTTTTCAGGTCGGCGTCGACCTGTTGGCCCAACACATCGATCGCTTCCCAGTCGGCATCGCTATACGGTTTAGTTACGCGCGGGTCCTCGTGGATGCGGGTCACTTTCATTTCATGGTGAAATTCGACTTCGGCCTTGTCGGTAGCGCCTGACACCGGCGCAGCGGATGAGGGCATCGCTGTACAGGCGAGGGGAATATGGCCTTCGCCGGCGAGCATGCCTGAAGTCGGGTCCAGCCCGATCCAGCCGGCCCCCGGGATGTATACCTCGGCCCACGCGTGCAGGTCGGTGAAATCCGCTTCGGGGCCGCTGGGGCCATCCAGCGATTTTTGATCTGCCGCAAGCTGGATCAGGTAACCGGAAACGAAGCGCGCCGCCAGCCCCATATTGCGCAGTATCTGCACCAGCAGCCAACTGGTGTCGCGGCATGATCCCGAGCCTTTTTGCAAGGTTTCATCCGGACCTTGTACCCCCGGCTCCAGGCGAACCAGGTAAGCGATATCTTTTTGCAGACGTTGATTGACGCCCACCAGGAAATCGTTGGTGAGAATATCTTGCTTCAGGAGAGCGCGTTTGGCGCCTTCGATCCACCGGTGCAGCAACGGGCCGGGCGCATCCGCCTGCAGATAGGCGCCCAGCTCGGCGGTCAATTGCGGCGTGTAGGTAAACGGGAAATGCGTGGCATATTCTTCGACAAAGAAATCGAACGGATTGATGACGGTCATGTCGGCGATCAGATCGACCGTAAACTCCAGCACATCGGATTTTTCCGGAAAGACGATCCGTGCGATGTAATTGCCGTAAGGATCCTGCTGCCAGTTGATAAAGTGCGGCTTCGGGCTAATCGACAACGAATAGGACAAAATCGGGGTGCGCGCATGCGGCGCGGGACGCAGACGAATCTCATGCGGGGACAGGCCGACCAGCCGGTCGTACCGGTAGCTGGTCTTGTGGTGCAACGCGACGCGAATAGTCATAAAATAGTGTCTTTCAGTCAATATTGAAACCAGCCTGGGACGACGGCTACCGAAAAATGAAAAAAAGTTCTATCATCTACACGCAGGAATCATACCTGCACAGTATACAGGGGGCGATGCGGCAAAAGTGGTACGCTTAGCCTGGCATTGGAAAACACATAATATCAATAATGGAAAATACAAAACAAGACGTCGAATACTGGGTGCAGTTTCTCAGTGAAAATAAAATCCCGGTCATGCAGCAAACCGTGCGCAGTATTGCCGCTGCCCGCGACAATATCGACAAAGTCAGCAGCCGGGAGATATCGACTATTATTTTGCATGATCCGCTGATGACTTTGCAGGTATTGGAATACATCCGCCCTATGCATGGCTCTCGCATGCTGCAAGAAATCACGACGGTCGGCAATGCGATCATGATGGTGGGGATCGAACCGTTTTTTAAGCGTTTTGAGGGGCTGTCGACAATCGAAGAAATGCTCAAGCCCTATCCGCAAATACTGCTGTATTTATTGAAAGTCATCCGGCGCGCGCAGCGCGCTTCGCGCTATGCCTACATTTGGGCAACCTGGCGCTTCGATGCGAATGCGGAGGAAGTGGCCATTGCAGCGCTGTTGCACGATGTCGCTGAAATCCTGCTGATCTGTTTCACGCCGAAACAGGCATTGAAAATTTATGCGCTTATGCGCGCCGATCACACGCTGCGCAGTGTCTCGGCGCAGGACAGCGTACTCGGCTTTCGCCTGGCGGAGCTGCAACTGGCGCTATGCAGGCGCTGGAAACTGCCCGAATTATTGTTATATTTAATGGACGATACGCATGCGGAAGAGTCCCGCGTCAAAAACGTCAAGCTGGCCGTGGACCTGGCGCGCCATTCCGCCAATGGCTGGGACGATGCAGCACTGCCCGACGACTACCTGGCGATTGAAAAGCTGCTGCACATCAGTCACGAAGAACTGATGGCGCAGCTCGGGCAGGAGGAAACTCCCAATCAGGTTGAAAGGAAATAAGTGAAGGCTAGATTGATTCTGCTCGCCTTGCCGGCGTTGATCGGCATTGCCGCATTCGCTTCCGGGGCGCCATGGTATAAATGGAAAAACAACGTCAATAGGACGATCCTGTGCGCGCAAACTTCTCCTGGCGATGCCTGGGGCGTCTATCAGGGACCATTTATGGATTCGCGCTGCAAAAAACCGGGAAATCCGCAGTAACGGCCTGGGACTTTGACAGCGCGCCCGGCTGCGTCAGATTTCCAGGTTATCGATTAAACGGGTCATGCCGAGTTTTGCTGCCGCCAGCACCACCAACGGTTCTTTTTGCGCCAAATCGCCTGCCGATGGCGGCTGCAAATCGGCACGGCGGCGTATAGAGATGTAATCGGGCTTCCAGCCGCGCCCGGCCAATTGCGCCATCGCCTCCTTTTCCAGTTCGGAACTATCCAGGTGGCCTGCGCGCACTTCATCGGCGATGCGGGTCAAGGTCCGAAACAGAAGCGGCGCCTCGTTTCTTTCGTCAGCCGACAGATAACCGTTGCGCGATGACAGCGCCAGACCGTCTTCGGCGCGGAAGGTTTCGGCCGCAATGATTTCAGTCGGCAACGCAAATTGCCTGGCCATATTGCGCACGATCATCAATTGCTGATAATCCTTCTTGCCGAAAACGGCAACGCGCGGCTGGACGCAGGAAAAAAGCTTCAGCACGATCGTCGTGACGCCGGAAAAAAATCCAGGACGGAATTCTCCTTCCAGCATATTGCCCAAATCGTCCGGAGGACGCACCCGGAACTCCTGCGGTTCCGGGTAGAGATCTTTTTCAGTCGGCGCAAACAGCACGTAGACGCCTTCTTTTTCAAGCTTGTCGACATCCGCCTGGAAAGTGCGCGGATATTTGTCGAAATCTTCATTCGGGCCGAATTGCAGACGATTGACAAAGATCGACGCCACCACAGGGTCGCCATGTTTGCGGGCCAGACGCATCAGCGACAAATGACCTTCATGCAAATTGCCCATGGTAGGCACAAACGCGGTGCGTAATTGCCCGCGCAATTGGTCGCGCAGCGCATCGATTGAAGAAATTATTTTCATAAAACCGTTCTTTTACGCCATTTTTCAGGTTGGAGCGTACGCCAGGCGCACATAGATTGGAGCGAAAGCTTCTGCCTGCGTGATTTCGATCAGCGTTTCTTTAGCCAGTTCGAGCAGGGCAATAAAATTAACGACCAGCACCGGAACGCCGCGTGCCGGCTCGAAAAGGTCGGCAAATTCGATGAACTTTGTCGATTGCAAACGGCGCAGTATCCCCGTCATATATTCGCGCACCGACAACTCCTCGCGGGAGATCATATGATGGGCGGTGAGCTTGGCGCGTTTCAATATGTCGGCCCAGGCTTCTTGCAGATCCGCCGCGTTGACCTCCGGCCAGCGCGGCGCCAGGCTTTGCTCGATATAGATCTGGGTGCGCACGAAGTCGCGTCCGAGCTGCGGCAACGCATCGATTTGTTGCGAGGCAAGTTTGATTTGCTCATATTCAAGCAGGCGACGCACCAATTCGGCGCGCGGGTCTTGCGCTTCTTCTCCGCTATCGCCCTTTCTGACCGGCAGCAGCATGCGCGATTTGATCTCGATTAACATGGCTGCCATCAGCAGATATTCCGCAGCCAGCTCCAGATTATTAACGCGGATTTGATCCACATATTCCAGGTACTGCAGCGTGACCTGCGCCATGGGAATATCGAGAATATTGAAATTTTGTTTGCGTATCAGGTATAGCAGCAGATCCAGCGGCCCCTCGAACGCTTCCAGGAAAATTTCCAGCGCGTCCGGCGGAATGTACAGATCGGTCGGCATGCGGAACAGCGGCTCGCCGTAAAGACGGGCAAACGCCATCCCGTCGACCACATCGGGTGTCGAATCAGGTTGGCCTTCAAGAACCAGATCGGGCGCGCTGGAGGGCAATTGCGCCCGTGGCGCCTCCCGCGCGTTGCTCACCACTCGCGCATCACTTGCTCTGATAGACGTAAGCGCGTTGTTTGACGCGCGACTCGCTGGCGCGTCTTTGCTGGTCCAGGTCTATCGGCGCCTTATCCCACAACAACGCCCGTCCGGCGCGTTGCGACTCCTCAAGTTGAGGATTTTTCTGCTTAAGTTGATTGAGGAATTGCGTAGCCTCGGATTCGTAAATCTTATTGAACTGACTGATAAGTTTCATGGTTTATTGACCAAAATTTATGAAGGCAAATTCTATTTTTATTCAATTTGACGTAAATTATTCGGCAAACCCAACGTATCCAAGCTTCGCGGCAGGATTATCCTATTAACAAGCGGTCCATCGAATACCGACTATTCTACCCCTTCTTGGCCGGTAATCGTGCCCGTTGTGCCGATTATGCCCGCAAACGTTGCCTTACCGCTTACCTGACCCGCATGCCTGGCGTAGCCCCAGGCCACGGGGTGAGCACATAAATGCCCGGATCGGCCTTCTCGTCTGCTGCGGAGGCCGCCAGCACCATGCCTTCCGATATCCCAAACTTCATTTTACGGGGCGCCAGATTGGCGACCATGACGGTGAGCTTGCCGATCAGGTCTTCCGGCCGATAAGCCGATTTGATGCCGGAAAACACGTTGCGCAAGCGACCTTCACCCGCGTCCAACGTCAGGCGCAGCAGTTTGTCCGAGCCTTCAACGTGTTCGCAATTGACAATTTTGGCAATGCGCAGGTCGATTTTGGCGAAATCGTCAATCCTGATTTCTGCCGCCGGTTCTTCGACAGAGGCCACCGCCATGTTTCCGTCCGCTGGAATCGCCGGAGCGGCGACCGCTTCAGCTTCACCAACTGCTTCCACTGCATTAACCGTTGCTGTTGGCGCTTCAAACAACGCTTCCAGCATCGCGGCGTCGACCCGGGTCATCAAGTGCGCGTAGGGATTGATGCGATGCCCATGCGGCAACGGCGTGCCGATGTGCGACCATTGCAGCGGTGCCAGATTCAACAGCGCTTCCACCTGGACTGCCAATGCGGGCAGCACCGGCTTCAGGAAAATGGTCAGTATCCGAAACGCTTCCAGCAAGCGGCTGCACACTTCCTGAAGCGCTGCATTATTAGCCGGATCTTTTGCCAATTCCCAAGGCTTGTTGGCGTCGACATAGGCATTGATGCTATCAGCCTGCTCCATGACGGCGCGCAGGGCTTTGCCATATTCGCGTTGATCGTACAGCGCCTCTATCCCGATTGCGGCCTGGCGCAAAGCGGCAATAAATGGATCGGTGTCGGTGGCCCATTCGGTAACTACCTTGCCGTCAAACTTCTTGGCAATAAAACCTGCCGAGCGACTGGCGATATTGACGTATTTGCCGATCAGGTCGCTATTGATCCGGGCGATAAAATCGTCTGGATTGAAGTCGATATCTTCCACCTTGGCGCTCAGCTTGGCGGCGATATAATAACGCAGCCATTCCGGATTCATGCCGATTTCCAGATAACGCAGCGGTGAAATCCCGGTGCCGCGCGACTTCGACATTTTTTCGCCGCTGACGGTGATGAAACCATGGACAAAAACGTTGTTCGGTACCTTCAAGCCGGCAAAATGCAGCATCGCCGGCCAAAACAAGGTATGAAAGTAGGTGATGTCCTTGCCGATAAAATGATATTGCTCGGTAGCCGGGTCGGCCATGAATGCCTCGTAGTCGCGCCCGGTCTTGTCGAAATAATTTTTGAGCGACGCCAGATAGCCGATCGGAGCGTCCAGCCAGACGTAAAAATACTTGCCCGGCGCATCGGGAATCTCGATGCCGAAATAAGGCGCGTCGCGGCTGATATCCCAATCGCCCAAACCATGCTCGCCTTCCAGCCACTCCCTGGCTTTATTCGCCACCTCCGGCTGCAAGCGATGATCCGCCAGCGCCCATTGACGCAAGAAGGCGACGCACTTGGGGTCTGAAAGCTTGAAAAAATAATGTTCCGACGACTTCATCACCGGCGTGGCCCCGGATAATGCGGAGTACGGATTCTTCAGCTCGGTCGGCGCATATACGGCGCCGCACACTTCGCATGAATCGCCATATTGATCCTTGGCGCCGCACTTTGGGCACTCGCCTTTGATGTAACGGTCGGCCAGAAACATGTTTTTGACCGGATCGAAAAACTGTTCAATCGTCTTGGTCGTGATCAGCTTGGCCTCATCCCGCAGGTGGAGGTAGATTTCTTTCGAAAGCGCGTGGTTTTCCCATCCATCGGTCGAGTGCCAGTTATCGAAACCGATGTGAAAACCGTCCAGCGGCTGTTTTCGGCCTGCGGCGATCCTGGCGACGAATTCCTGCGGCGTCACGCCCGCATTTTCGGCGGCGATCATGATGGGGGCGCCATGCGCATCGTCGGCACAGACAAAATGGACTTCATTACCTTGCATGCGCTGGAATCGAACCCAGATATCGGCCTGGATATATTCCATGATATGCCCAATGTGAAACGCGGCATTGGCATAGGGCAAAGCGGTGGTAACGAATAGCGTGCGGGGCGGAACTGTGCTCATAGGGTGGTGCTTAAGTAATAAGTGTGAAATCCGATAATCGGGCAGCGTTGTCGGTCATGAAGCTGAAATAAAGGCATGATTTTAGCAGTGCTGCGGCGTTTTACCTTTCGGATGGACTAATTTACAGGCAAATTGCCGGTTTGGTTTAGACTGTGCTCTATTCAACATACTAATTAATGCATTTCAGGAGCGGCAATGAGCATCACCATTGAAACAGTCAAAACAGCCTTATCCCAGGTTATCGATCCAAACACCGGTAAAGACCTGATTTCGGGCAAATCTGCGAAGAATATCCAGGTGCAGGGCAGCAAAGTAAGCGTCGATGTCGAACTCGGCTACCCGGCTAATAGTCAAATTGACATCATCCGACAGGCGGTAAGCGATGCGATACGCGGGCTTGCCGGGGTGACTGAAGTCCACGCGAATGTGTATTCGAAGATCGTTTCCCATGCCGTGCAACGCGGCGTCAAAATGCTGTCGAATGTGAAAAATATCATCGCCGTGGCCTCGGGCAAAGGCGGCGTCGGCAAATCGACCACTGCCGTCATCCTGGCCCTGGCGCTTGCGGCGGAAGGCGCGCAAGTCGGGATTCTGGATGCCGATATCTACGGCCCGTCGCAGCCGACGATGATGGGCATTTCCGGCCACCCCGAATCGCTTGACGGCAAAACCATGGAACCGATGGAAAATTACGGCCTGCAAGTGTCCAGCATAGGCTTCCTGACCGACCCGGACCAGCCGATGGTCTGGCGCGGCCCGATGGTGACGCAGGCCTTGCAGCAATTGCTGGAACAAACCAACTGGCGCGACCTCGACTACCTGATAATCGACTTGCCGCCCGGCACCGGCGACGTGCAATTGACACTGTCGCAGAAAGTGCCGGTGACCGGCGCCGTGATCGTCACCACGCCGCAAGACATTGCGTTGCTGGATGCCCGCAAGGGCTTGAAAATGTTTGAAAAAGTCGGCATCCCTATCCTCGGCGTCGTGGAAAACATGAGCACCCATATTTGCTCGAATTGCGGGCATGCCGAACCGATATTCGGCGCCGGCGGCGGCGAAAAAATGTGCGGCGACTACGGGGTCGATTTCCTCGGTGCGTTGCCGCTGACCATGTCGATACGCGAACAGGCCGACTCCGGCAAGCCAACCGTGGTAGCGGAACCGGACGGGCCGATTGCAGCGATCTACAAGACCATTGCGCGCAAAATTGCCGTGAAGGTAGCGGAAAAAGCCAAGGATATGTCAAGCAAGTTTCCGACGATTACGATTCAGAACAACTGAGCGCCTTCTGGTCTCATAACTCATTTTACGGCCGTAATTCGATTCCGTGTTTAGACATTACGGCAGGAATATTGAGTTCGACAACGCTACGCGACGGTCCGCTTAGTTGCAAGGACCGGCCAGTTGGATCGTTAAAAATCGCTTTTCGTACGTCCGCACCCAAATTGCAGACGCCGGCGTGCTGTTGCCAGCAAGCAAAATTTAACAGTTAAATTACCTCCGGCAAAGCCGGAGGCTTATTGCTGGAGCGCCTCAAAGGCGCTGGTACCCCATGAGCCGCCTAAAGGCGGCTATAGCGACCCTAATTTCATCTGGTCGTAGCGTTCATCTTCAAGCTCCTGATCACGAATATATGCCCGAACCATTTCTTCATCTAAACCGACTGTCGATACAAAATACCCTCTGGCCCAGAAAACCTCGCCCGTGAAGTTCCGCTGGCGGCCTCCGAAATGACGTGCTATCGAAATCGCACTCTTCCCTTTGATATAACCAACCACATGGGATACAGAATGCTTTGGCGGTATGCTCAAACACATATGAACGTGATCTACCATCAAATGCCCTTCGACTAACCTTGTGCAATGTGCTGTGGAATGATGGGTTTGATGGGTATCCCCACCACCCACAACCCTCACTCGTCCGCAAATGAACGGTTTCAATTTAGAGTACGCAGTTAAAGTTTCACTCCGTTATCAGTCCGGTCGCAAGATCCACCCCTGTTCCGACTTGATCATAGTGATCGTTCCTGAAAATGGAACGATATCATCTTGCGTAGCAGCGGATATTGCCCCCGCCGTAACTAGCCCCCACTTAGCCAAGCCTCCTGCCGCCAGTCCAAATGCTGTTAGCGCACCAATACCAGTTTGATCCCCCTTGGCAAGACGACTAAAATATTCGGCAGGCCTCTCCAATATATAAATCTCCGCGCTGAACTCAACAACATAGCCATCGGGGCGCTCGTAACCGTTGATGCGGTGAATATTGCGAACCATGTAAATTTTTCCTATCAAAGGATCGCCAAGGGTTAGCGCTCGATCTATCTCTGAGTCGCTCGGTGAAAATCCGCAGGCTGATAGTAATAGGATCGCGAGAAGCACTATGCTCCAACGGACGATGCTGTACCGATCACGCAATTGAATCCCCAATTTACAGGGCAATTGAGGTAACCTGACTTTTTCGGACACTCCTTTTTGGTAAACTTCACCAATGGGAGAGTACATGATGAAACCACGGACATACACACCAGAGCTTCGGGACGAAGCGGTAAAACTGGTTCTGGCGCAAGGGCTGACGCTAGGCGAAGCAGCAAAGCGGATCGCTATTCCGATGGGGACGCTAGCGACATGGGTCAAAGCGGCAAAACGCGGCGACAGCGCGGTATCTGCGCCAGGCAGTCGCACGGTTCCCGAGCTGGAAGCAGAGGTCGCCAAGCTGCGCAGAGAACTGGCAGAAACTCGGATGGAGCGAGATATTGTAAAAAAGGCGGCAGCGTACTTTGCGCAGGAGTCGCTGCCAAGTACGCGGTCATGAAAACGATGCGACTCGAATATCCAATTGCAATCTTGTGCCGCGCCTTCGGCGTATCGCGTAGCGGCTTCTATTCTTGGTCGGACGGAAAACCGTCGCACCGTAAGCAGGAGGACGAACGATTGAAAGTGGCCATCAAAGCCGTGCATAAGCAAAGTCGCGAGACCTACGGAACGCTGCGTATGCAACCCGAACTGGCGGCACAAGGCTTTGAGGCGGGCCGTGACCGCATTGCTCGCCTGCGTCGCGAACTCAACTTGCGCTGCAAGCAGAAGCGAAAATTCAAGGCGACCACCAACTCGAATCACGATCTGCCCGTTGCTGACAATCTGCTGAACCAAACGTTTGCGCCGGCTCGCCCAAACGAAGCGTGGGTGACCGATATAACGTATGTTTCCACTGGGGAGGGATGGCTCTACGTCGCTGGAGTTAAGGACGTGTTCACGTGTGAACTGGTCGGCTATGCAATGGGACAACGCATGACGCAAGGATTGACGGCGCAAGCTCTGTGGCGTGCCGTGCGCAACAAACGCCCGCAGCCTGGGCTGATTCACCACTCGGATCGCGGAAGCCAGTATTGTGCTCACGACTATCAAAAACTGGTTAAACAACTCGGCATGCAAGCCTCCATGTCACGCAAAGGGAACTGCTACGACAATGCCCCGATGGAAAGCTTTTGGGGCAGCCTCAAGAATGAACTGGTGTATCACCACCACTACGCCACACGTGCCGATGCACAAGCGGCAATTCAGGAATACATCGAAAGCTTTTACAATCGCCAGCGCCGTCATTCGCGCCTCGGCAACGTTCCGCCAGCGTTGTTTGCTGAAAATTTCAGCAAACAGCCACAGGCGGCTTAAGAAACGAGTGTCCGCTATTGACAGTAAA